>CAYYWN010000206.1:0-4668 GCA_964474485.1 uncultured Clostridium sp.
ATTTTTAAAAGTTAAGGAAAAAAAAAATGTAACCTACGAAAAGGAAATAGTAAAATCTATAGATAATGAAAAGATTCAAAAGGATGAAAAGTTAAGTTATATAGAAGTAGGTATGCAGAATATAACTGTAGAGTTACGTTCCGGCGAGTATAAGGGGCAAGTTTTTCAAATTAAAAATTCTATAAGTAGGCTATATAACACAAAGGTAGAAAAAGATATGGAGATAGTTGTAGCCATACTTAAAGACAAAAGTCAAATTAGTGATATAACTATTTACAGTTATAAAAGGTCCAATGTTATATATGCCCTAGTAGGAATTTTTATATTAACTATTATAGGTATAGGAAGATTCAAAGGAGTTAAATCTGTTGTGGCTTTAATATTTACCTTTGTAAGTATAATTTTTTTTATGATTCCGCTTATGCTAAGAGGCGTTAGTCCAATAGTAGCATCTATAGGAGTAGCTCTTATGATAACATTTGTGACACTGTACCTTTTAAATGGTAGAAGTAAAAAAACTTATTGTGCTATTATAGGTACCGTAATGGGAGTTGTTGCAGCAGGAATTATATCCTATATATCTGGACATTTTGCACACTTATCAGGTTTAACTATGGAAAATACTGAAAATATGTTGTATGTAGCAGAAAACTCTTCATTAAAACTTCATGGAATTATGTTTGCTGGTATACTCATAGCTTCATTAGGGGCAGTAATGGATGTGGCTATGTCTATATCTTCAGCACTGTATGAAATATTTAGTTTAAATCATAAACTTTCATCTAAAGATTTATTTAAATCAGGTATGAATATAGGACAAGATATTATAGGAACTATGTCTAATACTTTAATACTAGCATTTGCAGGAGGAAGTTTAGGTATTATAATACTTATTACCTCAAGCAATATGGGATCATTGCAACTTTTAAACCTTGATATAGTAGGTACTGAAATTATACAAGGTATAAGTGGAAGTATAGGTGTAGTACTAACAGTACCATTTACAGCTCTTATATGCTCATTAGTATATAAGAAATCTCCAAAAAATAAATAGTTAATATATTAAACTGTTTTGTGGAACACTTAAAAAAGTAAAGGTTGTTGATAAATACACTTATCAACAACCTTTTTAAATTTAAATAACCTATATCTAGATCAAAAAAATTAATATAATCGGTATATATTATACAAGTAATTTACAAGTCTAAAAAATAACCAAGCAATATGCTATAATATTGAATAAGAATTTATACAAAAATATTTAAATTTCTTAACTTAGAAGGTGCAATGAGTTTTATATAATTTTAACACATATATATTTGCAAATAGAAATATATAGATTTTTATGACAATTATTTAAAAGTTTAATATTGTAGTTAATTGAAAGGAATGAGTTTTATGGATTTGTTAAAAAATAGAATAATACAAGATGGTAAGGTGAGAGATGGAAGAATATTAAAGGTGGATAGCTTTTTAAACCATCAAATGGATATAGTTTTATTAAATGAGATAGGAAAGGAATTTAAGAAAAGATTTGAAGGAGAAAAAGTGGATAAAATAGTTACTATAGAAGCTTCTGGTATTGGTATAGCAGCTATAGCATCTCAATATTTTGACTTTGTACCAGTAGTTTTTGCAAAAAAAACTGAGAGCTTAAATATAGATAATGATCTTTATAAATCATCAGTTCATTCCTATACTAAAGATAAAACTTATAACGTAATGGTAAGTAAAAGTTTTTTAAAGGGTAATGAAAGAGTGATTATATTAGATGACTTTTTAGCTAGTGGATGTGCTGCTTGTGGATTAATCAATATAGTAAAACAAGCTGGAGCAGAAGTTGTAGGCGTAGGAATTGTTATTGAAAAAGGTTTTCAAGGTGGAAGAGAAGCTATAAATAATTTAGGTGTGAAAGTTGAATCATTAGCTATTGTGGATAAAATGGAAGATGATAGGATCTATTTTAAGTAAAATTGATAACGCAGGCCATTTATGGTATAATTTTACTTGCGCATGAAGCTTGGAGGAAATACAAATGAAACTTATTTTTAAAGAAATAGACAGGGGGAACTGGGAAAAATGTGCTGACTTAACAGTATTAAGGGAACAAGAAAAATATGTCGCTTCAAATTGCTATTCTATGTTACAGGCTAGATTTGAAGAAGAGCTTTATCCATTAAGTATTTATGATGGAGAAGTAATGGTAGGTTTTTTAATGTATGATTTAGATCCAGATACAAAAAGAATGGAAATGTGTAGACTTATGATTGATAAAAAGTTTCAAGGCAAAGGTTACGGAAGAATAGCTGTATTAAGATTATTAGATTTAATTAAAGAAAAATATGGTGAAATCAAATTCTATACAAGTATTGAACCTGAAAATATAGTTGCACAGAAATTATATGAAAGTATTGGATTTAAAAAAACAGGTGAGATAATGAGGGATGTAGAGGTAATGGTAATTCAATTATAAATAGTGTGAATGTAAATTACCATGATTTAATGTAAAATATTATTCTTACAAGATATTAGAGAAATACAGAAAGGAAGTGAATATTTAGTGGCTTTTGTCATTAGATATAAGGGCTACTAAAATAATATATGAATAATGTTATATATAAATATGTTAATGAATTTAATCAGGAAGATATAAAAAACTTATATGAAGATGCAGGATGGACAAGTTATACAAAAGATTTGTCTAAATTAATAGGAAGTATAGAGGCATCCTTAATGGTTATATCTGCATGGGATAAGGATAAATTAATTGGATTAATTAGAGTTGTTGGGGATGGCATAACCATAATATATATCCAAGATATTTTAGTATTAGATTCATACAAGAGAAGAGGGATAGGGACAAAACTTTTAAAAGATATTTTAGAGAAATATAGCAAAGTCCGACAAAAGGTTTTGCTTACAGAGGAGGGAGAAGAAACAAGAGGTTTCTATGAAGCAAATGGATTTGTTTCTTGTGATAAAGGAGTAACAGTTGCATTTGCTAAGCTTGGTTAACGAAAGAAGACTTTAATATGAGTGATATATTAAGTTTTAGCAATACCTTATTATAAGACTGATAAAAGAATAAAGTATACTATATTTTGTAGAAGTGATAAAAATCATTTTCAACTCATTGCTGGTGGTGGAGAAGAGGGAGAAAAATGATGAATGAAGTAATAAGATTAGAGGTTGCACTAGAAAATGATGCAAAGCAAATAAGAGATATGATGATTTCCGTTGAAAGAGATGAAGCTGATAGATGGTATTATAATGGTGAGAGACCTTTTATTCCCGGCTATGATTCTATTAATATGCAAAAATATCATATGTGGGATAAAAGATATTATAAAATAATGTATAATGAGATCCTTGCAGGTGTTTTACTTCTATCCCATACAGGAAGAGAACATGCAAGAGTTGACCGTTTTTATGTAGATCCAATATTTCAAAATAAGGGTGTAGGTTCGAAAGTTATTACTCTTATGGAAGAGATGTATCCTATGGTTAGAATATGGACTCTTGATACAATTCAAAAGAGTAGTAGAAATCATAAATTTTATGAAAAGAATGGGTATCGGAAAATTGGAGAGGATGAAGAGGAAAGATATTACCAGAAGGTAGTAGATTACCAAAGCCCTTATTTAAATGAAGCTTATTCAAATAAGGACTTTGGTAATGAAAGTTTTCATCAATGTAATATGCAAAAGGTTGATTTTTATGACGTTAATATGAAAAGTTCTAGGTTTACTAACATGAGTTTAGAAAAGGTAATATATCAAAATGTTAATATATCAAATGCACGATTAACTAATACAAATATGAGTGGCTCGGTGTTCGGGGATTCTAATATGAACAAAACAGAAATTTGTCATGTTTCCTTAGCAGATGCTTATATACATGATACTAATTTGGGATTACAAGGAAAAAAGGTACCACTTACCATGAAAAGATGTGAATTAACTAATAGTACAATTGTTGATTCAAATTTAGAAAACCTATCGATCTGTAATTGCAATATAGAAGGAATGAAAATTGATGGGATACTTATAAGTGACCTTATTAATATATATAAGAGTACACTTAAAGCAAATGATGATAATATGTAAAGTTATTATTTTGAAGTGACAGGGATAAGAGAGAAGACACTTCAAGAGTCATTAGTGTTTAGAATGAGCTAATAATATTAAGTTAATTAATAGAACAAGGAGAATTATTATGGAAATAGAATTAGTTTTAGCAAATAATGAAAGTGGAAACATAATTAAAAACTTATATCCACTATATTTATATGATTTATCTGAAATTTATGGCAATATTCCAAATGAATATGGAATTTATGAAGATGAACCAATAAAGACTTTGGAAGAACAATATCACGTGCAAGATATATGGTTTCAAAAACCTAAACTACTCTTTCCTTTTATAATTTTTGCAGATAAGAAACCAGCAGGATTTGCGTTAGTGTCAACGGGAGAATACTCACCTAAAGATATTGATTATTATCTGTATGAGTTTTTCTTACTTAGACCATATCGTGGAAAAGATATTGGCGAAATTTCAGCAAAACAAGTTTTTGATAAATTTCAAGGTAAATGGCAACTTCATACTAATCCTACATCCTCAAATAAAAAGGCTCAGTCATTTTGGAATAAAACTATTAATAATTAT
>CAYYWN010000207.1:0-4653 GCA_964474485.1 uncultured Clostridium sp.
TTTTTCCCACGGTGTTAATATGCCTATTTAAAATAAGATAAACCTAATTTCTTTGGGAAATCAAAATGATGGGGGTATCATTGAAGATGGATATGATAGTGAATTTAGATATCATTCTAGACCTATCCCATCTCTCCAATCAATCGATAAAAATGAAAGGGTCATTTATTTAGGTACCTTTTCAAAGGCCCTATCACCAGGACTTCGCATGAGTTATATGATTTTACCTAAATGGTTACTATCTAAATACAATGAATTATTTAATGGGTATTACCCAACAGTTCCATGGTTACAACAAAAAATACTAAGTCTATATATGTCCGGTGGACATTGGGAAAGACACTTAAGAAAAGTACGACTTTCCTATAAAAAGAAACATGATACCTTGATACAAACACTCACTAATTTAATGAGTGATAAGGTTATAATACATGGTAATAATGCAGGTTTACATATAGTTTTAGAATTTGTTAATGGGGAGAATCAAGATTGGTTAATCGATACAGCAAAATCATATAAGATAAAAGTTTATCCAATCTCACCATTTTGGTATATAAAAGAAAGTTATTCAAATAATATGATACTTATGGGGTTTAGCATGTTAAATGAAGAAGAAATCATTGAGGCTATTACTATCTTGAAAAAGACATGGTTTAATCAAAGAAATACTATGCCTGTTACTTAACTTATTCCTTCTTGGAAGTCTAATGGAACGAATCTATTTAGTCGAGGAATTCACCTCCAATAAATTTAGCATTCATTCTAGCTGAACTACAATCCATTTCCTTATACTGCTTGTCAAGATAGTTATCAAGTGGGGTTATGAACAAGTTATCAACACGACCGTCACAACAATCTGTGTAAGCAGTTCACTTGCATTACCACGTTCTTTTATCCACTGCATGATTTCAATCATAAACATGTCTTTATCTTCATATGCGTCTAAGAAGATGCCCGACATTGCCTTTGCATCCTCCAGCACCGCGTCATCCATCACGTTAATCATGAGCCACTTCTGCCCCATACCGGTTTTGTTTCATGATACAACCGCTGTAAATACTGGATAGGTTATAATTATATTACCTAGTTGTGGATCTAACTAATTTTCCTCCATGATAGCAATAATAATTATCTGCATTCATAGATTTAATCTTTTCCAGTGAATTTTCAGCTATACTTAAGTCAAGTGTAAATTGCGGATTTGCAATTATTAATTTCTCATTTTCTATAACTGCCGCATCACCTGTTACAATAGAATTAGTCCCATTTAAAAATAATGAAATATGACCCGGCATATGACCGGGCGTAGATATCACTTGACATCCTCCTGCCCAGTCAAAATAATCCCCATCTTTAACTGTTATATCTACATTGACAGGTTTAACCTTCTTTAAAGTTTCACAGAATTCAATTCCACATTGTTTTTGTTCTTCTGGCATGACCTTTAGTATTTCCTCTGCTTGCATCAGTCTAAGTGATTTCTTTTTACCAGAAATATATTCACTCTCTATTTCACTTGAAACTACCTTAATATGTGGATACTTTTCTTTAATTTCATATAAAGCTCCCATATGGTCATCATCATGATGTGTAATCAATACTTTCGTCAATGAACCGGGATCGATACCCTTTGATTTCATTTCAACTTCTAGTAAAGTTAAGAAATTAGGATATCCACAATCAACTAAAATAATCTCATTATTATCTATTAGTAAAATAGGGTATATGACTTGCATTTCATTTTTATATTCAAACTTAATATCTAACATTACTATTTCGCTCATTTAAATTTACCCCTTTAAATAAAATTATATTACTAGAACTTACTGCATATTAATCAACTTATATACATAATATAACCTCTCACCCAATCACCCTTAGCTACGCTCGTGTTCTTGGACATTCCTCACATGAGACGTACATCTCCTTACTTCGTAAGCAGTGTTACCGCTTCAACATGACTAGTCTCGGAAAACATGTCTACTGGCTGTACTTCCTTTGTTTGGTATCCCATTTCTTCTAAGATTGCTAGGTCTCTTGCGAGCGTTGACGGATCACAGGATACATAGACTATTCTTTTTGGTGCCATATGAGCTATGGCTTCTAGCAGTTCTTTTGCACAGCCTTTTCTTGGGGGATCTACCACTACCACGTCTGCTTTTATGCCTTTTTCTATAAGTTCTGGGATTACTGTTTCTGACTGTCCTACAATGAATTCTGTGTTATTAATTCCGTTGAGTTTTGCATTTTCCTTTGCATTTTCTATGGCTTCTTTTACTATTTCTACTCCATATACCTTTTTTGCTTTTTGGGATAAGAATAGGGATATAGTTCCTGTACCACAGTAAGCATCAAATACTATTTCATCACCTTTTAAATCTGCATACTCTAAGGCCTTTTTATAAAGTATTTCTGTTTGTATTGGGTTTACTTGGAAGAATGATAGTGGGGATATCTTAAATTTAAACTGGTCAATATAATCACTTATATGATCTTCTCCCCATAAAATTATATTTTCTTCCCCTAAAACTACGTTTGTGAGCTTAGAATTTATATTTTGTATTATAGATTTTACTCCATCTATGTTATCTCTTATAAGTTTTATGAATTCTTCTTTATAGGGAACTTCCTTTGTAGTGGTTACTAAAACTACCATAACTTCATTAGTTTTGAAGCCTTTTCTAACCATTATATGTCTTACTATTCCCT
Source organism: uncultured Clostridium sp. (assembly GCA_964474485.1). Taxonomy (GTDB): domain Bacteria; phylum Bacillota; class Clostridia; order Clostridiales; family Clostridiaceae; genus Clostridium_L. The sequence goes on from CAYYWN010000207.1 coordinate 2,710, forward strand.
TTAGATTAGATGGTTTACTTTCTATTTCACTGTAAGGCTCTATACCATATTTGTTCATCCATTGTCTTGTTATATCTACCGCTTTATCTCCACTTTCATCTTGGATAATGCATTTATTCATATCTATTATGCTGTGGCTTCTTTGGGCATAAAAACCAATACTTACATTTCCCTTTTCTCCGCCTACTGGTAATTGAACCTTATTTCTATATCTATAAGGACTAGCTGACCCTATGGTATTATGTATTGTGGCATCTTTAATCTTTCCTATTCTTTCAATACAGTCTTTAACTCTTTTTGTTTTAAACTCTAGTTGAGACTCATAGCTCATATGTTGAAGATTACATCCTCCACATTTACTATATATTGCACATAAAGGTTTTATTCTATCTTTTGATGGAATTATTATATCTATAAGCTTTCCAAAAGCATAATTTTTATTTAACTTTATTATTTTTATTTTAGCATTTTCGCCTTCAATGGCCCCTGGTATAAATATTGGAAAGGAGTCAATTTTTGCTATGCCTTCTCCTTCGTACCCAGCTGATATTATATCTACTATGTATTCTTTGTTTTTTTCTATCAAGTACCTTCACCATCCATATTATATTTCTACTACTATTTATTATAGCTTAAAAATAAAGCAGGGTATACTTTTTGATTTAAAATTAAGTTTTAAAGTAAATCTTAAACTAAAAATTCTATTTACTTATTACTATAACCATAACTATATTCCACTTAAATCTCATAAAAAAAAGCACCTTACAAGGTGCTAAGTATAGAATCAGTTGCCATAACTCCATATTCGTGATTTATGATTATATCACTAATTATTAACCTACACATATAGAATATACCATTAATTAACTATTTATTTGTTAACTTTTTGTTAACTTTGGTAGTTTGCAATTTAAGCTGCACTTATAAGGCAATCAATCCCTTATTTACGTGATTTATAAGGTGTTTTTATACAAAATGAAGCTAATCCTTCAAAATGAATTTATTAATTTATATATAAAGTTAAGATATAATTACTACTTTGGTCACTTTTTCAAATATAGCAGGTGATACCTCCTTTATTTTACCTGAATAATGTCCCTCAATAACTTTTGCATCTTTTAGTTCATTCCAAGATAAGGAATTACCTTTATCATCTGTTATATTTACTTGAAAATTTGAGATTTGATATTTTATACCACTATTATCTTCAGTTGCAATAAGACTTTCATAAGAAGATGTACTAATATTCAATGTTAGAATTTGATCTTCTATATCTTTAGTATCTACATTCGCTTTATTTGTACAGCCTATAGCAAAGATACTAAAAACAATTAAAAGATAAGATATTAAGCTCAATTTTTTCATAACAAAACCACCTTTTTAGTAATTACAACCAAATTATACCACCAAATATTTAATAAGGGGGTATTATCATGATGAAAGTTAAAAAACTTATTCTGAAAACAATAAAAAACCACCAATTCATAGTATAAAATTGATTTGCAAAGCAATTTTACTAGAAAGGTGGTTTATTTATATATATATGAATATCATACTATTGTATGAATATTCATTATATTATTCTACTATATGGACCTTCATCATATTAGTTGATCCTATATCATTTATAGGTATTCCAGCTGCCATTACAACTAAATCTCCTGTATTGACAAAGCCTTCTCTTTTTACAAGTTCTATGGATTTTTCTATAAGTTCATCTGTACTTTGTGCCTTCTCTGCTATTAGAGGGAATACTCCCCAGCTCAAACATAACTTTCTTGCAACCTTTTCGTAAGGTGTAACTGCTATTATTGGACATTGTGGTCTATACTTAGATACTATTCTTGCAGTACTTCCACTTTGTGTTGCTGTAATAATTACTTTCGCATTTAGTTCCATAGCTGTAGTAGTTGTAGCAAGGCTAATAGCTGTAGGTATTCCTGG
>CAYYWN010000208.1:0-4651 GCA_964474485.1 uncultured Clostridium sp.
CAATACATAATCTACGTCCTGGGTTAACCAAGCTACATACATCCCACTATCTTTTGAATTATATTCTTCATAATCATATTCCATAAACTTTTTTGCAATATCAGCTCTTAAATCTATCCCAATAGCTTTAACCATTTTAGATTCATACAGTCCATAAACATATCCCTGAATAGATTTTAAAATCATTATCCCCAAAACGATTACAAGATATCTATAGAAATTATCTATATCTTGATTAATAATAGCATCCGTCATATTTAAGTTCATAAAGGAATTAACTACAAGAATAACATTTCCTATAACTAAAAGTGCTATGATTAATACTGCAAAACCTTTATGCTTAAAATAAATCTTTTTCATATAACCCCTCCTTAGCACCACGTTTTGCCAACTATCTTAATTATGGCATTTATCTAAGGTATAATCTAGGAATTAATTTTAGACCCTTACGACATCCTTTCATAAAATTCGACATTATTTATAACTTTTTGTAAGTTTAAAAAGCACCTCATTAAATTTTACTCTAATAAAATGCTTGTACTTGGTAATTTTCTGGACCCGTGAGGTAGTTGAGGGCAACAAAGTGACACTCTTACTAGCTATACCAAAAAGGTAGAAAGAATTTAGTAAAAAGCAATAAAAATCACCAATGGTAGTTTTTCTCTAATAAGGTATCGACTTTATAAAGTCATATGATATCATTTAAGTAATAAAATATATTACTTAAACGATATGCAAATTTTAAAATTACAAAGAAAAAAAACAGGGCTGTAAACTCCCTGTTAGTAACTTTGTCTATAATAAATCATCAGAATAACTCGCTGAGGGAGATATCCATATGACTAAAGTAAAACAGAAAATCTCTAGTACATTGAGAAGTTCCTGCGGAACAGAATTCTTTGCAAGAATTCGAGGTTATATATCTACAGTACGAAAGCACTCCAAAAATGTCCTAGAATGCTTAGAATCTATTTTTACAGGCAACCCCATTGACCTTACATTAACTTAAGCTTATAGGATTAAGTCATCATACTGTAGTTACTCATATTAAAAACTGGAATAATTCTGTTATAAAACCTATTGAATATCAGTACATTTAGCACTTAAAGTCATTCCAATCTACTTGAGTAGTTTTTCCATTTTGCCAATCTTCTTTTATAATGCCATAGCCAATTGCATCATATAGTTTTCCACCTTTAACTCCCCATGTACCCCATGCTTTTCGATGGTGTGATTCTTTAACAAATCCACACTTATAAAATACACATCTCATAGCATAATTATCCTGCCTTGTATTAGCTTCTATCCTTACTTTATCAGAAAAATTATTAAATATATAATCAACCAACCAATTGACAGTACTCGTCCCAATTCCTATGCCTTTATACTCGCTCAAAATTCTTATATCAAACATCGGGGTATCATCTTGTAAATCATAAAGCCTTATCATTCCCACTTTTGTATCCTGGTCTAAAATAACCCAAAATGTTTTGCACTCATCCCCAGTATAATACTGCTTTTCATAGCTCGCTCTAATTCTTTCTGGATTTGGGTTCGGTGTTCCATAAAATTCCCAAGTATTTGATGTTAAAAATTCTACAAGAATATCAATTTCATCTTTAAATTCTTCAAATCGTATTTTCATTCCCTTTTCTCCTATTTATAATTTTTATAATATTTTACTATTATACATTTATTTAATCATACTACACATTAGTTCCAACTCCAACTGTTTTCTTAGAAGTAAATTTATTTCATATGAAGCATTAATCCAGCAGTAGATTTATGAGTTTTTATTGCTTCCCTAAGTGTTTCTATAGCTAAATCAGCTGTTATATTTGTAGATGACTTACTTGCCATAACACAATATTAATTAATGATTTTATTCTAAAAACAATGAAATTAAACGAAGGAGATTAAAGATATGTTTGATGATATCAAAAAATGTAGTAGGTGTATAGTAGCTTTAAATAATTAGAAATAAAACTATTTAATTATGTGAATTGGTATAATAATCATAGAATACATGGATCATTAAACTATATGACACCTGTAGAATATAAATCAAAGATATCCGAATAAAACTTGTTTTAAAAAGTATTGACAATCCATAATTTGCGTTTTCACAATATCCTACTGATGTACTACATATAAATAATGCGTATAAAGAAAGTCTTGTTAACAAAAATTTCGAAGTTATCTTCCGTATCTTACCAATACGTGCCATAAGAGTTTTAATTCCTGAAGAATTTCCTTATATGTCCCGCGATCACTCCAAATAACTGGATTGTGCCTCAATTCCATTGCAGCAGTTCCAATTATGCTCACATCTATATAATTATCTCGTGCAATGCGTTTGGCCAATGAAGGCATTGTATGTCCCCTAAAATCCATAGGAATCTCACCTATTGATAATGCAAAGCCCCTATGCCAATAAAGATCAATTGAATACTGAAAACATATTTGCTCTAGAATTCTTCCTATATATGTTCCTTTGAATGAGGGGTCAGCGACAAGCACTTCTACATCCTCTTTAAGAGAAACATCTCCATGAACTTGGGCTTCAATATAGTGGTTAAGATTACGGTTTGGCTCTTTATCTGAAGGATCAGAAAACGGCTTCTCGAGATTAAACAGTAGATGATTAACCAATTTTCGTGGTGTTAGATTTTTTTCACCTATAGCGAAATCTCTAAGGAAGGTCTCAGTCATAAGTGCTGCTAAAATATCATCAAATTCTTCGTATGTACCCTTCTCCTTTGGATCTTCATGCGAATCCAGATAAGTATATGTGCAACGATATGAGACCTTCGGGGATAGGAGGAAATAGCAGGATCCAAAGCGAGGAGCCGGTCCATCTGGATGCAACATTAAATTAAGTGCCCCATATTTAGGGCGTTGGCTATTTGTTGAGCCTTCTAGGTGATATGCTTCTCCAAAAATTTTCTTTTCCCATAGATCACGTTCACCGCCAGGATAAGCCGATATGCTGCCATTGGATAATAATGTTTCAAATTGGCTCTTATAAATTCCCTGCTCTAATAGGGCCTCAGCAACAGTTTTCATATTGGGATCTGGCCTATCTGGATGAAAATGTAGAGCAACCCTTGCATGTGACTTTATCTTGGTAACGGTATTCTCAAATGTCTTCTGATCAATATTAGACATTTGAAGAACTTCTTTGATGGCTTGCTGGGCATTGTATTTTCGCTTTCTTGCATACTTTGTTATATATTCTAAAGCTGATAATTGTGATTTTGTTAACTTTTCGGACAGATAAGTATCTTTTTTCATATTGATATTTTCATTCATTTTAAAGAACCCCTTATTTATCATTTCCTTTCCCGTTTGCAATTTCCTTAGAAGTTAACTTACTAGGCAAAATTCTACTGATGTACATTATATAAAGTTTCGACCAACCCATCAGATTATTATCCCATCTTTCCATCCCTGTTTTTCCCACTTCCCCCTATCATCACTCAAACTTCCCTATGTCATCTATATTTTTCCCCCAAAACAGGGGGAAAAGACGGTGTTTTTTCACTGATTTCTTACCTGAAATTTGCCCTCAAACTACTACATGTTGTGTCTAAACACTACTTTTTCGCCTTATCGGTACAATATGTCATCAGAATTATACTCTCTACGTGCCTTGTAGCGGTGATAATGATGCCACATGAAGCTGGTAGCCCCTTAGCGTCAGTGTATATTTTCAAAAGATTAACTTTTTCAATCTCAAAATTTTGAAGTTTCTATTTTCGTCAACTATTTGACACCAGCATTTCTATTACATTATTTCAGCAAATTGTCACTTTTAACGCTTTTTATTTAAATAGTTATTGCATTTATTCTCCACTAAAGCTTTTGGCCCATTCAGCAACCCTACGACTACTTTCTTCTTCTGACAAATCCTCAATCCTAGTCATAATAGACCATCTTACTCCAAAAGGATCCAATATACTTCCGAATCGATCACCTGAAACAAAGTTTGCAACCGGTTCCCTTACTTTTGCTCCTCTTGCTACCGCATTTTCAAATACCTGATCAACATTAATTACGTAAATTCCTAAAGAATAACACGCATTGTCTTCATCTGTCGGCAAGACTAATTTGTATGCTGGATTCGCTGCTCCCAGCTGCAAAAAACCATTTCCAAAATCTAATTCCGCATGAACAATTATTTTATTGCCATTCCCATCAGAACATTCAGTAATATCCTTAACCCTTGCATTGAAAACAGTTTTATAGAACTCTATTGCTTCAGAAGGATTCTTCACTGTTATAAATGGGGTAATAGATGTACAGCCGTTGGGTGTTCCATTCTTTGTATATTTACCTGACACTCCCATATATTTTATGCTTTCATTCATTTTTACTCCTCCTTTAAATGATCATAACATATCAATTTTATGCTTATACCTTCATTGGATTGAATTCATCAACTCATAGAAATATTTGGATTCATGAGTCTTATTAAGACTATACCAGGCATCTAATGTTTTTGAAGAAAACACACCCATAGCTTTCAAGATGTGTACAGAAAATTCCAACGGAGCTATTCCAGATGCAGTGATCAGTTTTCCATCAGTTACAGTAGACTCCATTTTGTAATACTTTTCACCCGTGTAAGCGGGACAGATCATTTTAAGAT
>CAYYWN010000209.1:0-372 GCA_964474485.1 uncultured Clostridium sp.
TATAAATGGCCTTAAAGGTTTAACGAGTATTACAACTAATATAGTTATTCAACAAACTACTATAACTTTAAGCAAAGATAAGGTTCATGTGGAAATACCTTTAGTTGGTGAAGGTAATGGTTATGTACTAAGCCAAGGTAAAGTAATACCTATATTATGGAGTAAGAAAGACTTAAATAGTACTACCGAACTAAAAGATGAAAAGGGTAATATAGTCTTATTAAGTGAGGGGAAGACTTGGTGGAACATAGTGGATAAAGCCAATGAAATATCTCTTTATTAAAGACATCAACTACTTATTAATATCTTTAAGGCTTTATTATATAAATATTATATAATACAAAAAGACATAGAATATTTCTAAGTCTTTTA
>CAYYWN010000209.1:382-4631 GCA_964474485.1 uncultured Clostridium sp.
TTTTTATATATAAATTTAATAACTATATCACTACTGATACATATCACTATTGATATAGTTATTAAATATTGGTATAATATAATCAATAAATAAAGTTTTGGGAGGCGTTAAACTTGGCAAACTTAGAGAAAATAGCATTGATTGCAGATAGCACTTCTGATTTACCAGAAGAATTTATAAATAAATATAATGTACATATACTACCCCTTAAGGTCATTTATCATGATAAGGAGTATACAGACAGAGTTGATATAACACCTCAATATGTATATGATAATTTAAAAAATGAAATACCGAAAACCTCATTACCATCAATGAATGATATGAACACCCTTTTTGAAAAATTAAAAATGGAAGGGTATACTCATGCAATAGCAATATGTATATCTAGTGCATTATCTGGTACTTCAAATAGCCTGAAGCTTATTAGTGAAAATCACCCTGAGATAGTAGCTACGGTTTTTGATTCTAAATTAATATCCTTTGGTACAGTCCCTCTAATAATAGAATGCGGAAAGTTAATAGATAAGGGTGAAAGTTATGAATCAATAGTATCTAATCTACCAAAGATAAAATATAAAATATCTGTTTTCTTTATGGTTGATACCTTAGAATATTTAAAAAAGGGTGGCAGAATAGGTAGAGTATCTGGAACCATCGGCGAATTACTTAATATAAAGCCTATAATTTCAATAAATGAAGAGGGTGTTTATTATACCTACGATAAAATAAGAGGTAAAAAACAAGCTTTATCAAAGTTTTTAGCCATAATAAAAAATGAGCTAGATAAACATAAATCTAGCCTTTGGGTAGCACATGGTGATGCTCTAGAAGAATGTATAAAAATACGCGATATGTTAAAGGATTATAATAATGTTACTACTGTAGGTTTGGGTGAAGTCGGCCCTGTAGTAGGTGTTCATACTGGTCCTGGTTTTATAGCTATATCTATATTAAGAGAAGAATAGTTATACTATATGCGCGATAATGATTTTAATGATGAGGATATAAAGGCTGAGGAAAGACGCTTATATGAAGAATATAAACGTAAACTATCAGAACTTAAAAAAGTACAAAAGGAAAAGGAAGCAGTAGGCCAAGTTTTTACAAAAGGTCTTCTTCCAGTATATGTACTATATATATTAAGTCTAGGTCCTACTAATGGAAATGATATATCACATAAGATAGGCGAAAAAACTAATGGGCTATGGGTACCAAGTACTGGCGGTATATATCCAATACTTAAAAAGAATGAAAAAGATGGCTTTGTTAAAGGTCAATGGGATAATCCAGAAAAAAAGTTTCAAAAAATATATACATTAACTACAGAAGGGTCTGTTGAGTTAGAAAACAAAAAGTTTCTTTTACAAAATAAAATTGAAGAAGCTCTTGAAGTATTTAAATTAATATATAAAGATCTTTATTTATAAGTATATAGTTACCCTTAGTAGTAATACTATATATTAAGAGGTGATTTATATATGAAAGGTAAGATAATTGAAAACTCATCCTCAGAAGCCTTAGTTATATTTGACGACTTTACTCTTTGTTTATTGCCTTTAAACAAAACTTCTAGTTTTAAAAAGTCTGGAGATAATATAAGTGTATATTCTTCTAATTGTTCATCTACATCAAAACAAAGGCTTACAGACTTCTATTAATAAACATGTTAGTAAATCATTCGTACATTAACATATTTATTAAAAAAAACGGATTGTTTAAACAATCCGTTTTTTTTATTCTACCGAAATAGCATTTACAGGACAGCTTATAGCAGCGTCTTTAGCATCTTCAACATGTCCTTTCGGTACCTCATCTACTATTACCTTTGCTTTGCCATCATCATCCATTTCAAATACCTCTATGCATATAGAAGGACATAGTCCACAACCTATACAAATATCTTTATCCACATTAGCTTTCATAAAAAAACCTCCACTAATATTAAATTATTTAAAATTAGTATGAACCTTATAGCAGGTGTTTATACCCACTTTTAATTATTAGGAGAGATATTATATTATTTTATTTATTATTTCATTATACTCTTTATGTCCCTTTACATATTCCTCTGTCTTACCCAATTCTAAACTTTCTACTAAATCTAAGTTTATAGGTAATTCAGCTAAAAGTGGTAATCCTAAGTATTCAGCTTGTTCCTCTGAAGATTTTTTGCTAAACACCCTCATCTTTTCTCCACAACTGCCACATTCTATGTAAGCCATATTTTGTACTACACCTTTAACATCTACCCCAAGCTTTTCTGTCATTATAACTACCTTTTTAACTATCATAGAAACCATATCTTGAGGTGTTGAAACAATTACCATATTAGATATAGGAAAGCTTTGCATCACAGTCAATGCTATATCTCCAGTACCTGGTGGCATGTCTATTAATAGATAATCTAATTCACCCCACTCAGTATCCGAATACATCTGATTTAAAACCCCTGTTATAACTGGACCTCTCCAAATAACAGGTTGTTCTTCTTCTTCCGTCAATAAATTTATTGATATAACCTTAATTCCAAGTTTAGTTTCAACAGGAATAAACTTTACCTCATCCTTTTCTCCTGAAGGCATTATAGGCGCTCTCTTTTCGTTTATGCCAAAAAATCTAGGCATTGAAGGCCCTGTTATGTCTGCATCTAGCACCCCTACCTTGTAGCCTTGTTCTCTTAATGCTACAGCCAATATTCCAGTTACTGTAGACTTTCCAACTCCACCCTTGCCACTGATTACTCCTATTATGTTTTTTATATTACCATGCTTTGGTGTAAGCTTTGAGCATGAGCTTTCTTTTCCTGCTTCTTTAACACTACACTTGTTTTTACTAGGACAATCTGAGCAATTACTCATAAAATATCCCCCTTCAATAAAATTAGAAGTCTAAAGGCTTCTTTTCAGTTATATTTATTTTCCAATCTTTATCTTCATACTTACACCATACATAATAGTCAACTTCACTATTGTTTGTTTTATCATATAGTGTAATTATACTTTTATAAACTGTCGTCTTATATCCATAAGTTTTTACATTAATCAATATGTCGAAGTCTTCCTTGTTGTTTTCTACTAAACTCAGATTACTCATTTTACTTTTTAGATCTATCTTAAAATCTTCTATATCTATCGAAAGGATATATTTCGCTACTTCCACATCATTTGAGATGTTAACACCTATATTTTCATCTTTGATCGTAGCTTTAACATTTTGATCTATAAATGCGAGTATTGAGTCATAGTATAGCGTTTCAAAATTTCTTGGCTTTCTAAGTGTTGCCATATTTTTAATTATATCATTGTCTATCCTTTTTGAAACCACATAATTCTTACTTTCATCATAAAAATTACCCATACCCTTTTCTTGAATTCCAGCAACATAACTAAATTTATGTACCTTCTCATCACTTTCATAAATTTCAAATGTATAATCTGCATTTAAATCAGTCTTTCCTTCAACAGCTTTTCCACTAGATAATATATTATAAATGTCATTTACAGTTCTTTTATCTGTCACTATAAATTTAAATCCACTGTCCCTATTACTTTGAATTGTTATCTTTGGTACGTCATTTTGCTTTATAAAATCAAAATCTTGATTTTTATACCCAAGTTTTACCTTCAAACTTTCTGTTTTAATACATCCAGTAAATAGACAAATTAAAGACAACAGAGAAAGTAGTACTATACCTTTTTTATTCTTTATCACTTTTTACCAAACTCCCTTTAATTTTATCTACATTAAACAGTAGTATCCCTAATACAACAGTTATAACACCTATAAATTGAGATGTTGAAAATACTCCTACATTTCCTCTTGGGTCATCCCTTATAAACTCTATGAGAATTCTTCCTATACTATATAAGATCATATACGCAGAAAATACACGACCTTGTTTTAAATCTTTTTTATCATACCATAATAAAAATAAGGTTAATGATATATCAAAGATGGAAGAATATACTTGTGTTGGATGAAGGGGAATTCCAAGTGGTGCAAGTAAAGTATCTGTAAAAGTTATACTTAACGGACAATTTGTTGGTGCACCGTAACAACATCCTGCAAAAAGACAACCAATTCTTCCAAAGGCTTGTGCTAAAGAAACACTTGGTGTCATTACATCAAATATTTTTAAAACATCCCAATTATTCTTTTTTGAATAGAAATATACCGCTAAAGATCCACCTATAATAGATCCGTATATGACAAATCCAATTCCTACATCGTTAGGCATAGATGGATT
>CAYYWN010000210.1:0-4629 GCA_964474485.1 uncultured Clostridium sp.
GGTAATTGCAAAATTAGTTTAAGCGACCTTATGACTCCGTATTCATTAATTAAAAAAAGGGTAGAACTTGCGGCAAGTGCAGACTTTGTAATTTCATTATATAACCCTAAAAGTAAGGGAAGACCAAATTATCTAAGAGAATGTATAGATATAATAAAGACTTTTAGAAAAGGAAGTACACCTGTAGCTATTGTAAAAAATGCTCTTAGGGATGGTGAAAGTAAAGAGATATTTACGTTGGATACTTTTGAAGATACTAATGTAGATATGTTTACTATTGTAATTATAGGAAATAGTGAAAGTTATATAAAGGGAAATAAATTTCTTACACCTAGAGGATATTTGAGTAGATAGGTAGAATAGTTTATAAGAGCTAATTGAAAAATTAATAAAAGTTTAGGTGCCTTTTTGATTAAAGGTGAAAAGGGAATGTGGTAAAAGCCACAGCAGCCCCCGCTACTGTATTTGAGTACAAACCTTACATGCCACTTCTTTAAAAGAGGGAAGGGTGAGGGGAGGATGATTCATAAGCCAGGAGACCTGCCTAAACGAATAAACAAACTTTCGGAGGGAAGGTATTAGAAAAATCAGAGTAATTAATGATTTTGTATACTAATGACGCCCTTAGGGCGTCATTTTTTTGTATAAATATAAATATAAATTAATAGGAGGAATAAAAGTGAAGAAAAAAAGTGTTTTTATCCTATCATTACTAATGTTTTTGGGCAGTACTTATGTGGCAAATGCAATGCATATTGTAGAAGGGTTTTTAAGTCCTTTATGGTGTGTGGTTTATTTTGCATTAAGCGCACCATTTTTTATACTAGGTTTAAGGGATATAAAAAGTAAAACAAAAGATAATAAAGATTTGAAGATGCTATTAGCTTTGGTTGCAGCATATGCATTTGTACTGTCAGCAATGAAATTACCATCAGTTAGTGGTAGTAGTTCTCATCCTACAGGTACAGGTCTTGGAGCTATATTATTTGGACCTTATGTTATGAGTGTTATTGGGAGTATAGTATTACTGTTCCAAGCAATATTTTTAGCTCACGGTGGCATTACAACTTTAGGTGCTAATGTATTTTCTATGGGTATCGTAGGACCTATAATATCGTATATCATTTATAGAGCCCTAAAGAATAAAAATAAAAGATTAGCAGTATTTTTAGCAGCAGCTTTAGGAGATTTGGTCACATATATGGTTACCTCATTACAATTAGGATTAGCATTCCCAGCTACAGATGGTGGGATTTTAGCTTCTTTTATAAAGTTTGTAGGGATATTTGCTATAACACAAATTCCACTTGCTGTAATAGAAGGAATTTTAACCGTTGGTATATTTGAATTTATTGAAAAGCACTCCAAAGAAGAATTAATAGCATTAGGCGAGGTGAAATAATATGAAAAAGAAAATGATAACTATGATAATTTTATGCTTCATTATAATAGTAGGAGCACTTGTAATTGGAAGAAATGGTGAGTTTGAAGGTGCTGATTCTATGGCAGAAGAGGCTATAATGGAAATCGATGCTTCCTATGAACCTTGGTTTAGCCACATATGGGAGCCACCATCAGGAGAGATAGAAAGTTTCTTATTTGCATTACAAGCAGCTGCAGGCGCTGGATTCATAGGTTACTATATTGGTAGAAAAACTATATGCTCAAAGAAGTAATACTTCTTTCTAAAGCTAGTGATAAGGCCATAATAAATCCTTTAGAAAAGATATTTATATCTTTAGGGGCTATTATAATTTTAGGGTTTAGCAAAAGTTATTTACCTATAATAATAAACATAATATTTTTTGGACTTATGCATTTTAAAAATAATCATTATTTAAATATAGTAATGAAGTTTTCTTTAGGGACAGCAGCATTTGCTTTAATTTCATCTATAACCTTTTTCTTTGATTATGGGGCTACAGCTACATTTTTAATAATAGCTAAATCTTTCTCAGGTGGGCTTTGTGTAGGTTATTTATCACTTACTACCCCTATGGATGATATTTTAAATCTGCTTCATAAATCTAAATATTTACAGGATTTTTGTGATATAGCAAAAAGTATGGAAAGGTTTATCTTGCTTTTAGAAGATGAACTTATTATAATGATTAGTTCAGTTAAAAGTAGAAATGGATTTGATACTTTTAATCTTAGGATAAAAAATAGCGCTAAAATAGCCGGATTACTTTTTGTTAACACCCTTAGAAGGTGGGATAGTATAAAGGATTCTATAAATAGTAGATGCTATAATGGAACTTTAAATTATACTGCAAATTACAATGAAATTAGTATTCAACATATGTTATTTATAGGTATGTATTTACTTTTTATAAGTATAGTTATGATTATTTAATATTAAAAGGCTTAAAATATCATATATATTTTAAGCCTTTTAAAGATTAATTTTATAAGGTTATTACTATGTAAATATATCTTTTTCTGATATAATAAATATGCGATATTTATTATATCAGAATTAATAAAGGTTTGAAATGGATTTTCAAGTATTAGAGGGGTTAATAACTTTTAGTATCGCTCTTAAGTTAAGAGCGATACTAAAAGTTATTATTTTAAAAAGAAAAGGTGAAATTATGAATATACTTAAAGGGAAAATAGCAGTGGTAACAGGAGCTTCAAAAGGCATCGGAAGAGCTATAGCTAAAAAATTAGCTATAGAAGGGGCTTTAGTTGTAGTAAATTATAAGAGTGATGAAGCTTCGGCTATGAAGGTGGTAAAGGAAATAAAGGAAGCGGGTGGATATGCAATTAAGCATAAAGCAGATGTATCAAAATATGATGAGGCTAAGAGCCTTATAGAAGATACTGTTAAAACTTTCGGGAAGATCGATATACTTGTAAATAATGCTGGGATTTCTAAGATAGGATTATTTACAGACATGGAAGAATGCGACTGGGATTCTTTAATTAATACAAACTTAAAGGGCATGTTTAATACTTGCCATACAGCTGTAAAGTATATGATAGGTGAAAAGTCCGGTAGTATTATAAACATATCTTCTATATGGGGAAATGTTGGGGCATCCTGTGAAGTTATTTATTCAGCCTCAAAGGGAGGGGTTAACTCTTTTACTAAAGCATTAGCTAAGGAACTAGCACCTTCTAATATAAGGACAAATGCGATATCACCAGGGGTTATAAAGACCACAATGAATAACTGGCTTACAGAAGAAGAAATAATTACTTTAAAACAGGATATACCAATGGGGGAATTTGGAGAACAAGAAGATGTAGCTAATCTAGCGTGTTTTTTATGTTCTGATGAATCAAAGTATATTACTGGTCAAATAATAACCTTAGATGGAGGTCTTGTCTAAACTTATGTATACAATTGTAGATATTATAGATAGCTTAGTTGAAATAGAAAAGATAGCTATAAATTTCTTTTATGAGGTTTCAGATAGTGAGAGTGGAATTAGTAGCTTTAAATTAGTAGCAAATGCTTTAGGAAAAACAAAAAAAAATCATATTAGTTTTTATGATAACCTAAAAGATAAAGTAAAAAATGAAAAATATATAGACGTAGATATGCAAGATTATGATAAAATATCTAAATCAATTAGTGAATTTAAATATTCATTTAAACCTAAATACAATATAGATGTTATAGAGTTAATTAAATTTTCTTTAAATATAGAAAAAGACAATATAGCACTACTTTTAATAATAAGAGGAATATTAGTGAAAGACAAAGCTCACAAATATAAGAAAAATTATGAATGTTTATCTTATATTATTGAAGATAAGAATAAATATATAGTACAATTAGAAAAATTAATAGTTTAAAGAAAAATAAGGGTCTTTGCAGTAAAACAAAGCTCCTTATCTTTTATTGCTAATATTCGTTTTAGGTGTTTTATATACCTAAAGGTTTTTAGTTAAAATATCTATTTAATAATCCTTTAAATGCAGCACCGTGTCTAGCTTCATCCTTACACATTTCATGAACTGTGTCATGTATTGCATCTAGATTAAGTTTCTTTGCAAGGGTTGCTAAGTCTTTTTTACCTTGGCAAGCGCCATGCTCTGCATCTACTCTTACTTGAAGATTAGTTTTTGTATCAGCTACAACAACTTCTCCTAGTAATTCAGCAAATTTAGCTGCGTGCTCAGCCTCTTCAAAAGCTATTCTTTTGTATGCTTCTGCAACTTCTGGATATCCTTCTCTATCAGCTTGACGACTCATAGCCAAATACATTCCTACTTCTGTACACTCTCCCATAAAGTTTGCTCTCAATCCTTCTATAACTTCAGGATCAATATCTTTAGCAATTCCTATTCTATGCTCATCCGCCCAATTCATATCTTCTCCTGATTTTTCTATAAATTTATCTTTTCCAGCACCACATTGTGGGCACTTTTCTGGTGCTGTTTCTCCCTCATGAATATATCCACATATTGTACAAACAAATTTTTTCATTTTAAATTCCTCCAGTTTCATCTATTTATTTATTAATTTTTTTAATTCATCCTCTTAACAATTATTATTATATAATAATTTTTATTAATTTGCAAGCTATTTTATAAATTTTTTTATTATTATTTTTACTTAAGCATATGAAAGAAAATAACAAGTCAAAGATGTTAGTATATTTTGTGTCAGACAAG
>CAYYWN010000211.1:0-4567 GCA_964474485.1 uncultured Clostridium sp.
ATTCAAAAGAATTGCTGGTCTTTATATCTTTTCTGTTCAATTTTCAAAGATCAATGTGCTTCTTTACTGAAGCGACTTTGTAAGTTTAACATGATTTTAATTTAGTGTCAATACATTTTTTTGCTTATCTTGATTTATTTTTATTTAACTTCTTAAGTAACAATATGTATTTTATCAAAAAATTGATAATAAGTATACCTATAATAAACAATTTAAAGGATTTATGTCTATTAAACTTTAAAATAATACCTTTTCCTTAACTTCTTACATATTGATACGCTAGGTAAAGTTTCAAGAGTAATCTGAACATGGTTACTTAGTTTTCTTATATTCCTTTTCTTTAGTATTGTTTTTTATTGTTATTCTACCTTCATCTTTATTATTAGTTTTATATATAGAAAACCCTTATTAAAACTATTGTGAACCATATTGATTTTAATATTCATATAAGTAGTTGCAAATCTATCTTTGAACTACTTGTGAACTACCGCACCCAAAAGGGGATGTAGTTTCTTTGTAAGAAGTTTGGTATTTGACTTTCAACTTGAATTAACAAGCAACACTAAAATACTTACAGCCTCGCGGGTACAAGACCACCAGGTTTTACGCATCATTTCTATAAATATTGATATAATATTGTGAAAATAAAAAATAAGCCACTTAATCATTCAATCAAATGGCTTATTTAATAGGTTTTGGTGCGCCCAAAGGGATTTGAATCCTCGGCATTTGGATTCGAAATAAGTCTACTTATAAATATTCTTATTTCTTTACAAGTGTTGAAAATAGTAGCCTTTACTCTATATCAGTTTATCTGAATTTATGTCTCCCTAAAACTAATTTGAGAAAAATGTAGGAATAAAGAACCCTATTTATTATGATACCGCTGAAAAACAGAAGTTTTTCAGCGGTATCGAATTAACCCTGGTAAATTTTCGCCATACTATTAAAGCTTAATAATTGTATTTTGTAAATAAATTAACTTAGCAATCTATTAATTACTATTAGAATAAAACTCTTTTATTTTAGTTTCTACAAGATAATTTGAATCAATAGGCCTACTTGAACCTAAGTTAGTAACATCTCCGCAATAAAAACTAAATGGATAATTACCAACAAGTGATTCAAAAGTATTAACGTAGGCTTGATATCTTATCCTACGCTCACCCTTATCTAGATTGTCTCTATATCCATTATCAATTTCCATTTGAACCCCTATCTTTGTTTTATTTGACTTTTTCCCATTTATACTCTGACTTTTTACCCAATTCGCAATTATATCGGTATTATCGGTTTGTTGACTCTTATTAAAATAATAATTAGGCTGTATTAATATATAATCAAAGATACCTTCTTCAAGTGCTCTACTAATTTTTTTATTATTAACTTCCATTGAATAATAAGGAGACCATAAAAATTTCTTTCTTAAATCTTTTGAAATATAAGAACTCATACTTTTCATGTGTTTTAATTTATCATATCCATAATAATCCTCATCATATAAATAAATACCCTCCACATTATTATTCCATACATCGTTTGGAATATTTGCTTTTAAATCTGTAAAATAATCTTTATATGACTTTTCTGTTGGTAGAGTATGCTTATTATCAGCTATTGTCGGGGGCGTAGCGATCCAAATCTTCGCATCTGGTTTGATACTCAATATGGTATTTATAGTCTTCTTTGCTTCTGTTATAAACGTTAAATAATTGTAATACCTTTTAGTTGAATTCCAATCATAAGAACATAATTCTTTTGACTGATGAGGTAAAATGACAAATCCATTAGCATTATTTAAACTCTTAATATTGCTTGATGAATATGGTCTAAAATAATTTTCTCCATTTCTTCTTTCTCCATATTTATAATCATTTGGTACTAATCCACTATAAAGAAATACTAGCTTTAAGTCATCTCCTGCAGCTTGAACCTCTTTCACCTCTTTACCTGGTATTCCATTCATTAAAAAACTTATTGTTAAAACCAAAAACAATAGAACTCTAAAAGTCTTTTTCATGACATTACCTCCCATATATTATTTATTGCACTAATCACTATATTCTTCATAAGTAATAATAGTCCTTTAATGGAATTAAGAAGAACTTATTACAAATAAGTCTTTAATATTGTTTTGTTAAACAAATATAGGCATTTGATGATAAAAAAACATAAAATATTGTTCTATTTAATATAAAATGATGGTTTTTTAATAAAAATAAAGCCTAGAAATTTCTACCTAGGCTTTTAATTAATCTAATCTTATATAATCCTTATGAACTAATCTGACCTTAGACATCTCGTCTTTTAACTTTGACATAACCTGTAGTGGATTGAACCCATTATTAATCATCTGCATAAGGCCATTTCCCATAAGTTTACCTTGAGATTGTACTTGACCAAATACTAAGGCTAGACCATTAAACTTTTCTTTATTACCTAGAGATATATCTACTAGCATTTTTAGAGTAGGGTTTACATCTTTAACATAAGTTCCAAATGCCTGTAAAGTTGTACTTGCCTTTGCTAAATCTCCAAGTTTAAACGGTGTTTTAAACGCAAACTCTTTTAATTTATTTAAATGAACAGTAGCTTTCTCGAAACTTCAAGAATGGTTGTAAAGCTAGACATATATTGTTCCATTTCGCTGTTGTAATTCCTAGTGTACCTAACACTAGTACCCGCCATTAAGCCCATAAAGGCTTTTAAACCTGTTTTAGCCCTACTTCCTAATTTATTACCTAACCCACTTATACCCTTTTCTGCGCCTGTGTTATCTATTTCCGTTGAAATTATAATTCTTCCATCGCTAATGGTAATCACCTCACTTTTGTAAGCATAGAAAAATGTGTAAAATGAAGCAACAATAATAAAGTAATTATAATATTTGAGTACAATGAAAAAAAAATAAAAATTTTTAACACATAAAGCAAGCAATAAAAGAACTTAATGATATTTTATTTCATATAATTATGAAGTTATACTATTAAGATATAGAGGTTTTAAGAGCATAGATTTATTTAGATTCCTAGATAAGCTTGGTTTGAAATATTGCATAAGATGTACCAACGATATGCTTGTAAAAATAGAAGGAAAAGAGAAAATTAAGTCCTAAGAGATATAGCCCCTATAAAAAAAAGCGTGAAAAATTCAATGGAGTTTTATTAAATGCTGAAAAATATAGATGTAATTTAGCAGTATGTAAAGCAGAATAATCAGAAGATACTTGGTATATAGCAACTAAAATGGATAGTGAAAAAGCTGTTGGAGAATATAAAAAAAATTGGTTATAGAGAAAATATTTAGGGATTTAAAATCAAATAGATTTGATATGGAAAGTACATGGAGAGAAAATATTGCATATTTTTAAAATCTATATTTATGCTTAAGTATAACCTACACATAGATGATAATATTAGGTGTAGATTGTTCTAAAAATAAGAAAAGCAAAATTATAGGAGCTACCAAAAAATCAAAGAATAAAATAGTTAGAATATATAGCTTATTTAGTGGTGATATGAAGTGGTTCAATAGATGTTATGATTCTTATACCAAAAAATACAAGTTTAAATTTGATTTCGTACTATACGACATATAGTAATTGTAGGCACAGTTGGATTTTACACCAATATAATAGAGGTATTTTAGACTTTTATGCTTACATAATTTTCATGTAAATGTATATTCATTATTTTAAGGGTTGTATTTCATTGTGTACTAATTGAAATATTATACATACATTGATTGTTAATGAAACTGATCATAATTTATGTAAATTACTGTCCATAGGTCAGGGGATTTAATATGGATGTAAAAATTAATTATGAAAAAAGCGGTAACAAATATTTTAGAACTACAGCTTCCATTGGTAGAGATTCCTCTGGAAAGCTTATAAGAAAAGAATTCTATGGTAAAAGTAAGAAGGAAGCAGATGAAAAACGTGACAAATATTTATCTGGAATAAAAATGGTCTCAATGTAGACTATCAGAATGCCATTTTAGGTGAATTACTGCATTTGTGGCTATTTGAAATCGTAAGGGTTTCTAACAATATAAAACCGTCAACCTTTGAAAGGTACGAAGGTATATATATAAATTATATATACGGTAGTGAATTATATGGCATTAAAGTAAATAACTTAAAAGCAATACAACTTCAAAGATACTATAATTCCTTATATGAAAGTGGGAAAAGTAGTAATATAATAAAAAATCTCAATAAGTTACTTAAAACATTCTTTAATAATGCTGTAGATGAAGGTTATATTTTAAAAAACCCTTGTTCAGGTAAAAAGATAACCATTCCAGGTGAAAAAGAAATAAATGTTTTTTCTAATTGTGAAATAAGCTCTCTTAAAAATGCTTTAGATGGACACAGACTTAAAGCTCTTATATTATTAGCTTTAGGTACTGGCTTAAGGCAAGGAGAACTTTTGGAGCTTAAATAGAGCGATATAGATATACATAATATGGAATTTAAGAATGTGGAAAAATAAAAAATAAGCCACTTAATCATTCAATCAAATGGCTTATTTAATAGGTTTTGGTGCGCCCAAAGGGATTTGAA
>CAYYWN010000212.1:0-4537 GCA_964474485.1 uncultured Clostridium sp.
GGGTTTGTGGCAAAAAGAATGGAAATAGGTGCGGTTATAGGTGCAGCTCCTTTTTCAAATGTGATTAGAGAAAAACCTGTCTTTGGGGATGTAATAGTTTTATTAGGTGGGAGAACAGGTAGGGATGGATGTGGAGGAGCTACAGGATCATCTAAAGAGCACACAGAAAACTCTATAGATTACTGTGGAGCGGAGGTGCAAAAAGGTAATGCTCCAATAGAAAGAAAAATACAAAGATTATTTAAAAGTCCTAAAGTAAGTAAAATTATAAAAAGGTGTAATGATTTCGGAGCTGGTGGGGTATCTGTAGCCATAGGTGAACTTACTTCGAGTATAGATATATATTTAGATAAGGTACCTAAAAAGTATGAAGGATTACAGGTTACAGAAATAGCTATATCTGAATCCCAAGAAAGAATGGCAGTGGTAATATCTAATGAAAATTTGGAATATTTCGTAAGCTTAGCCTTAGAAGAAAACTTAGAAGCTACTATGGTAGCTAAGGTTACAGATAATAATAGACTAAGAATGCTTTACAAAGATGAAGTTTTTGTAGATTTAGCTAGAAGCTTCTTAGATTCTAATGGTGCTAAAAGTTATACAGATGTTTTAATTAAAGCTCCAAAAGAAAAATCTTATTTAGATAGTTATAAGTTAGATAACAACTTAGAAAAAACATCAGAAGATAATGAAACTGAAAAGTTTAATCTTAAAGGTGAAGAAAGTTTTAAGGAGACATTAATAGAGTTACTAGAAGATCTAAATATTTGCAGTAAAAAAGGGTTAGTTGAAAGGTTTGACAGCACTGTAGGAGCTGGCACTGTATTAATGCCTTATGGAGGATTATTTGAGAGAACCCCATCAGAAGGAATGGTTAGTAAAATACCACTAACCAAAGGGCATTCAAACTCTGTAAGTTTAATGACCTTTGGCTATAATCCAAAAATCTCAGAATGGAGTCCCTTCCATGGAGCTTACTTTGCTGTTATAGAATCTGTAACCAAGATTGTAGCTTTAGGAGGAGACTATAAAAATATTAAGTTAACTCTTCAAGAGTATTTTGAAAAGCTTTATGAGGATAAGGTAAGATGGGGGAAGCCATTTTCAGCTTTACTTGGAGCTTTATATGCACAGAAACAATTAGGGATAGCAGCCATTGGGGGAAAAGACAGTATGTCAGGAACCTTTGAAGATATAAGCGTTCCACCTACACTTGTAAGCTTTGCAGTAGCTATAGAGCCACATTATAAAAGAGTAATATCCCAAAACTTTAAAGAATCTAATAGCAAGGTGATTTTAATAAAGACACCTATGGATAAAGATAAAACTTTAAATATAGAAGTTCTCAAAAATAATTTTGAAAGTATTAAAAAGCTTAATCATAAAGAACTAATATTATCAGCTATGAGTATTAAGCAAGGTGGAGCATTAGAGGCTATTTGTAAGATGAGCTTTGGAAATGAAGTAGGGATAAAGATAGAAGGTGTAAGTAAGGAAGAATTACTTCAAAAGTCTTATGGATCTATAGTTATTGAAGTTAAAGATGATGAAGAGGTATTTAAGCTTTTAACCCCTAATAATTATAAAATCATTGGAACCACCACGGATAACAGTAGTATAGAGGGTTTTAGAGAAAAGATAAGTTTAGAAGATTTAATTAGACACTGGGAGAGTCCTCTTGAAAGCATATTTGAAACTAAGACAAAGGAAGAAGGTTTATTTGAAAGTACCATCCATAAGAAAAATATCTTTGAAAGCAGCTTAAGAGAAGAAAGTATTGGGGTTAATATAAAAGATAATAAGGATACTAAAACTTATAATAGCTTAAATATATCAGTTCCAAAACCTAGAGTATTTATACCAGTATTTCCTGGCACTAACTGTGAAGAAGATTCAAAAAGTGCCTTTGAAAAAGCAGGGGCTATAGTAAGGCAAAGAGTATTTAAAAACATTACTCAAAGTTTAATAAAAGAGTCCATAGAAGATATGACAAAAGCAATAAAACAATGTGAAATAATAATGATTCCGGGGGGCTTTAGTGCAGGAGATGAACCTGAAGGGTCCGGAAAGTTTATATCCACTGTATTTAGAAATCCTTATATAAAAGAGGCTATAATGGAACATTTAAATAAAAGAGATGGATTAATTCTTGGTATTTGCAACGGGTTTCAAGCGCTTATAAAGCTAGGTCTTGTGCCTTATGGCGAAATACTAGACATAGAAGAAAATATGCCAACTCTAACTTATAACAGTATAGGAAGACACGTATCTACCATGGTAAGAACAAAGATAGTATCAAATAATTCACCTTGGTTACAAGAAACAAAAATAGGAGATGTTCATACTTTGCCAGTATCTCATGGAGAGGGAAGATTTGTGGCACCTAGAAAAGTAATAGAAGATTTATTTAAAAAGGGACAAGTGGCTACCCAGTATGTAGATAGACTTTATAATCCATCTATGGAAATGAACTATAATCCTAATGGGTCTTTAGCGGCTATAGAAGGAATATTAAGTCCTGATGGAAGAGTTTTCGGGAAGATGGCTCATAGTGAGAGGATAGGTAAAGGCCTTTATAAAAATATAGAAGGAAGCATGGATCAAAGGATATTTAAATCCGGTGTTAATTACTTTAAATAGCACATAAAAATATAAAAATTCTTATGAAACGTTTTAATAAGTAGAAGGAATATAACAGGAAAGATTTTTAGTAAGGTTAAATAAAAGATAGAGGTGTTTATAGATGAAAGTGGCAATTATATTTGGAAGTAAATCAGACAAAGAAATAATGAGGGGAGCGGCTACTGCATTAGAAGAACTTGGATTAGAGCATAAGGCTTTTATATTATCTGCTCATAGGGTGCCAGAGAAACTGTTAGAGGTTATTAGAAGTTTAGAAAAAGAAGATTTTCAGTGCATAATAGCTGGAGCTGGACTTGCTGCACATCTACCAGGGGTTATAGCATCTCATAGCATTTTGCCAGTAATAGGAGTACCAATAAATGCAGCTTTAGGAGGACAAGATTCCTTGTATTCTATAGTACAAATGCCTAAAGGGATACCTGTAGCCACTGTTGGAATTAATAATAGCTATAATGCAGGTATACTTGCAACGCAAATTCTTTCCATAAAGTATCCAAAGGTAAAAGAACGTCTTAATGAATACAGAAAAGACATGAAAGAAAAATTTATAAATGATAATAAAGAAGGGGTGGAATGGTAATGAGTAGAGAATTTTTATATGAAGGAAAAGCTAAAAGGATTTATCAGGATGAAAAGGAAGATCAGGTAATAATCTATTACAAAGATGATGCTACTGCTTTTAACGGAGAAAAGAAGGGTGAAATCCAAAGTAAAGGGATTTTAAATAATAGTATATCTTCAAAGTTATTTGAACTTCTCCAAACTAAAGGAATAAAAACTCATTATATAAAAACAATTAGTGAAAGAGAACAGAGCTGCTTAAAGGTTGATATAGTTCCTTTAGAGGTTATAGTTCGAAATGTAGCAGCTGGAAGCATGGCTAAAAGACTTGGTATAAAGGAAGGAGCAAAGCTTGAAACTACAGTTTATGAAATTTGTTATAAAGATGATAATTTAGGAGACCCACTTATAAATGATTATTATGCTGTAGCCTTAGGCCTCACAACCTTTGATGAACTTAAAAAAATATATGAAATTACTAGAAATATAAATGATGTACTTAAGGAGTTTTTCTTAAAACAAGGTATAGATTTAATAGATTTTAAATTAGAATTTGGAAGATACAAAGGAGAAATCCTTTTAGCAGATGAAATTTCGCCAGATACTTGTAGATTTTGGGACAGTAAAACTAAAGAAAAGCTTGATAAAGATAGATTTAGAAGGGATCTTGGAAATGTTACTGAGGCTTACGTAGAAATATTAAAAAGAATAAATAAATAGTTTTAATAAAAGGTATTAAAAAACATAAGGGGCAAGTTATAAGGGTATTGGTATATTTAAAGATTTTAAACATGCCTTATGGAGGGGATGAGCTGATTATGATAGAAGGAATAAAAGACAAGTTTAAAGAGGAATGTGGTGTTTTTGGGGTATACTCTAAAAGTTCTTTAGATGTTGCAAAGATTACTTATTATGGATTATATGCACTTCAACATAGAGGTCAAGAAAGTGCAGGTATAGCTGTTAGTGATGGGGAAAATATGAACATTCATAAAAGCATGGGCCTTGTATCCGAATCTTTTGATGAGAAGTCTTTATCTTCACTTGAGGGAAATGCTTCTATAGGTCATGTAAGGTACTCTACTACAGGGTCTAGCAATATAATAAATGCTCAGCCAATACTAACTAATTGTAAGTTTGGACCTATGGCTATAGCTCACAATGGGAACTTAGTAAATGCAGAAGTTATAAAAGAATTATTGGAAGATGGGGGTAGTATTTTTCAGACCTCTATTGATTCAGAAGTAGTGTTAAGTTTAATTGCAAGAGCTTATAAAAAGGGCATTGAAAAGGCTGTTATCTCGACGCATTGCCATAACGACCTAGGTATGGC
>CAYYWN010000213.1:0-4532 GCA_964474485.1 uncultured Clostridium sp.
TAGTTACATTTACATTAACATTAACTATTTCAAAAAGATCTAATAGTATAAAAAACTTAGTACAAGAAGTTGCAATTTTAAAACTTAAGGTTGACGAGTTATCTATAGAACGGGAAAAAGATAATAGTTAAAGATATAAAATAAACTACATATCACTTAAAATAGATCAGTAATTTTAAAAAATTAACGGGTCTATTTTTTAGATGAAACATTTAATTAAAATAAAGCCTATAATAATTTTTTGACAATAGATAGAACTATTGATAAAATTAATAATCAGGTAACTTGGTGAAAGAGGTAGAAAAAAGATGGAAGTGAATTTTGAAAGTCTTAAAATAACACAAAAAATGATAAATGGGTTAGAAAGTTTAGGAATTAAAAACCCTACTGAAATTCAAGAAAAGGTAATTCCTTTAGCTTTAGAGGGAAAAAATTTAATAGGACAGTCTGAGACAGGTACAGGCAAGACTCTTTCTTATCTTCTACCTATAATAGAAAAGATAGATGTAAATAAAAAAGAGATGCAATGTATAATAA
Source organism: uncultured Clostridium sp. (assembly GCA_964474485.1). GTDB lineage: Bacteria > Bacillota > Clostridia > Clostridiales > Clostridiaceae > Clostridium_L. Next base: position 538 of record CAYYWN010000213.1, read on the forward strand.
TAGCTCCAACACATGAGCTTGTAATGCAAATACATAATACCATTTCAGATTTAAGAAACAGTTCAGGTATAGAGGTTTCATCTACACCTTTAATAGGAAGTGCTAATATTACAAGGCAAATAGAAAAGTTAAAGTCAAAGCCACATATTATAGTAGGATCTTCAGGAAGAATATTAGAGTTAATAAAAAAGAGAAAAATATCTGCACATACTATAAAAACTATGGTTATTGATGAAGTAGATAAGCTTTTAGATAAAGATAATATCCCTTCTATAAAGGAGATAATAAAAGCTACACCAAAGGATGCTCAAATAATGATGTTTTCAGCTACCATAACAGGCAATACCTTAGATGTTTCTAAAACTTTAGCTCCAGATGTTCTTGTAGTAAGTGTTAAAAACACAAATGCTGTTAATGAGAATATAATTCATGGATATATTTTAACTGAACATAGAAAGAAGATAGATACATTAAGAAAACTTATATCTGCAGTAAAACCTAAAAGGGCTCTTGTATTTATTAATAGTAGTTATGATGTAGAGAAAACCCTTGAAAAGCTTAGGTTTCATAATATAAAGGTAGACTCTGTTCACGGTGGTAATGAAAAAGAAGATAGACAAAGAGCTTTAGAAAACTTTAGAAAAGGTAGTATACAAGTTTTAGTTGCTTCAGATATTGCGGCAAGGGGCCTTGATATTAAAGGTATAACTCATGTGATAAATTTAGATCTTCCAAAGGATTCTAAAGATTACTTACATAGATCAGGAAGAGTTGCAAGGGCAGGAGAAGTAGGAGAAGTATTTTCTCTTGTAGATCCTAAAGAAGAAAGCCTTATAAAAAAGTATGAGGATAGCTTTAAGATTCTTATTAAAGAGAAATATATGTATGGTGGAAGAGTTGAAATTCAAGAAGATTAATAGGTGAAATTAGGACCTGTGCAGCACTGCACAGGAAATATTGATAGGAGAGTTATTAGTTATGAATATTCAAATTTTCGGCATTAAAAAATGCTTTGATACAAAAAAAGCAGAAAGATATTTTAAGGAAAGAAAAATAAAATATCAATTTATTGATTTAAATGAAAAGGCCTTAAGTAAGGGTGAGTTACAAAGTGTAAAATCTTCCGTAGGATTAATAAATTTAATAAATAAAGAAAGTAAAGAATATGGAAAGCTAAACCTTTCAAATATTAGAAGTGATAGTACAAGGGAAGAAATTCTTTTAAAGAGCCCAAAGCTATATAGAACCCCTATAGTACGTAATGGCAAAATAGCCACAGTTGGATATGAACCTGAAATTTGGAAGTTTTGGGAGTAAGTAAAAATCATACTAAAGATTAAACACGTTTATTTAAGAAGTTCAAACATCTTGACTTTATACCACAATAAGGTCTTTGGATAAAGAAAGTGTGGTGAAGAAAAATGAACGATTATATTTTTCATGCAATAAATAATTTAGCTAATAAAAGTAGCCCCTTAGATAAAATGATGATTATAATTTCAAAGTACGGTCCTTATGTATCTATACTAGTTTTAGGAAGTATACTTGTATTAGGACTATATAAAAAGAAAAGACGGCCGGTTCAATATGCTACCGAAACCTTAGTAATAACTATAATAAGCATGATATTAAGCTTTATAATAGGTAAGGTGTTTTATGTGGACAGGCCTTTTGTTAAGAATAAGGTTAATTTGCTCATAGATCACAAAAGTAATGCTTCTTTTCCAAGTAATCATGCTATGGGAACCATGAGTATAGCTGTGGGACTATTTTCATTTGATAATTTAATAGGAATATTTCTAACTATTCTATCTATAATGGTGGGTATAGCTAGGGTATATGTGGGAAATCACTATCCGTCAGATGTTATAGGTGGGTATACATTAGTTTTTATAGTAAATTACATATATATGAATTATATAAGAAACTTTTTGGTTACAGATTAATTTTAAAAATATTCTATTGGTATTTAGGGAAAGATAACTCTAGAAATAAACAAATGAAAGTATTGACAATTAAATAGAATGCGATATAATTTTAAGTAATAGATAACCATTATTAAATGAGGAGATGAGCCCATGAATGAAGTTATAAAAACATTACTTAATCACCGATCTGTAAGAAGTTACAGTGATAAGGCTGTTAAAAAAGAAGATATAGATTTAATAATAAGAGCAACTCAACAAGCACCATCTTCAATAGATGGCCAGCAAGTTACTATAATAAGTGTAGAAGACAAAGAAAAGAAGAAGAAACTTTCACAGCTTGTAGGGGATCAAAAATATGTAGATGAAGCGCCGGTATTTTTAGTTTTCTGTGCTGATTTTTATAGAGCTAAACTAGCAGGAAAGATTACGGGAGAGGAAATAGTTATTACTGATAGTCAAGAAGCTAATTTAGTAGGAGCTGTAGATGTAGGTCTTGCCATGGGAAATGCTATTGCAGCTGCGGAGTCCTTAGGATTAAACATAGTTCCTATAGGTGGAATTAGAAAAGAGCCCGAAGAAGTCATTGAACTTTTAGGACTTCCGGAGTATGTATTTCCAATGGTTGGATTAGTATTAGGTTATGGTGAAGGATCATCAATGGTTAAACCTAGATTTGAGCCAGAAGTAATTTTCCATAAAGAAAAATATAATAAAGATGTACTTCAAGGTATAAAAGACTATGATAGTGTTATAGAAGAGTTTATGACAAAGGCAACTGGAGGTAGAGATACTAAGAGCTGGTCACAGATGATGTCTGGTGTATATAAAACTGTATACTATCCAAAGGTAAAAGGGGCTCTAGAAAAGCAAGGGTTTAAAGGCACAAAATAAGTATTTAATAAATATATAAAATTAATATTTTAAGGGACTGTGTATTAACCCACAGTCCTTTAAAATATTTAATATATATTTTTTAAAATTTACAATAAAGGTGGCTCGTATGTTTAAATTTTAAATTACTTTATTTTTAAAATAGATAAAATAATTAATAGTATTCCACCAAGCCAAGATAAATCTAATTTCGAATTTTTAGCAAGTTTTTTACCTAAAAACATACCTGAATATATAGCTACAATGCCACAAACTAAAGATAGTAAAATTACCTGTATATAATTAGCATTTCCAAGACTACTTCCAAATCCAACAGCTAAGGAGTCCAAAGATAGAGCAATTGCTAGATACAAGGCTTCTTTTGGCTCAAGCTCCTTTGAGTTGTTAAAGTCGGCTTTAGTTTCATCGGCATATATATCTATTATAAATCTCAAATCAAATAATTTTAAATTTATCTTCTTACCTGAAGCTTTACCTATATAATTTTTTACAAGGCTTTGAAATAAATAGTATATACCAAGTATAAGTAAAATTAAAAAGCTTATTATAGAGGTAATATTACCTGGAATAAAGCTTTTTATTATAGAACCAAAAAAAAGCGATATAGCAAGGCAAGAAGAACAAACTACATTAATAACTGTTATAGATACAAAAGGGATTTTTATTTTATTTGCACCATAAGCAATACTAGCCACTAGTGCATCTAAAGATAAGGCTAATACTAATAGTAGGGACTCTAACATCATATCACCTGCCAATATTATTTTGTAAGACTTTATCATATTTCCCCGGGAAATATAGTAAAGGGTTATAGATATTAATATATTATTCATGTATTTATGAATGGTTACACTACTAAATTATCTTAGTTAGTCTTAAAAAGTTAATAATTGGATAGGGTATAGTGTTATAGGAACAGGTATTATAATACTATGGATTTTACATTATAATATTTAGCTGCGATATTAGAAAAAAAGAGTAATAAAACTATATAAAGATGTGCATAAATAAAACCTCACCATTTAAGGGGAGGTTTTATCAGGGTTTTAACCAATGAATTATATAACTTACATAAATTCTTTAAGGAACTTATCTACATTTTTAGGTTCCCATGTTCTATCTACTAATGATACTCCTGAATTTAATACAGGATGAAGTTCCCCGTAAGTTGCTTTA
>CAYYWN010000214.1:0-4479 GCA_964474485.1 uncultured Clostridium sp.
TATGCTATTTTTCAAAGATTGTAAAGAGTGTTTGAAAAAAAGTTGTTAACAAACTGTTAAATTCTATGAATTCCAGTTCATTTTTGCATTTTATGGCACAATTCATCTTATTTTTTGTGATTTCAAAATAAATTCATATCCTATAAATAAATACATGAATTTAATAAAGCTATAAACGTTGCTCCAATCTCTTATCAAATTTAATAGATAGTTACTATAAGCTTTCTTCTAAAACCTTTTTCTTTTACTAGAAGATTTTATTTGTAATTCCTCTCTATATTTTGCCACGGTGCGACGTGAAATATTCATGCCATTTTTACTTAATTTTTCACAAATAACTTGATCTGAAAGCGGTTTATTTTTATCTTCTCCTTCAATCAACTTTTTAATTTCTGTTTTAATATTGAAAACAGAGATATCTTCTCCTTGATTTAAGCTATAAACGCCAGTAGTAAAAAGATCCTTAAGTTTAATAGTTCCTTTATTGGTATATATGTATTTATCCTTTATGGCTCTACTTATAGTTGACTCATGCATATTCAAACTTTCAGCTATTTCTTTTAAAGTCATAGGCTTTAAATACTCTTTTCCAAATTCAAAATAATCATATTGAAGCTCTATGATTTTTTCTATCACCTTATATATAGTGCTTTTTCTTTGTTCGATACTTTTAATCAAGAACATGGCACTATTTATTTTAGCCTTTACAAATTCAGTAGCTAATTTATCTTTTTCTTCACTTAATATACTTTTGTACAATGTATTTATAGAAAGTCTTGGTATCAAACTTTCATTCATATCTATATGATATTTGTCACCAACTTTTCTAATATAAGCATCTGGAGCTATATATTTAACTTCCTCACCTGTGAAAAATCCACTTGAAGGTTTAGGTTCTAAGTTTTTTATCTTATCACCATAAGTTTGAGCCTCTTTTACAGTAATATTTAATGATTTTGCAATGTTTTGATATCTATTTTCTGATAAGTCTTCTATATGATCATCCACAATCTTCGACATATTATCGTCCCATATATGCCTTTTTCTCATTTGAATTTTAAGGCATTCTTTTAAATCTCTAGCCCCTATACCATATGGTTCAAAGTTTTGAACTATTTTCAAAGCCTGATTAAAAAGATCTATGCTTATCTTAAGTTCTTTTGCTATATCTTCAATAGATAAGCCTAAATAGCCTTTGTTATCAAGGCTTTCAATTATGTATTCACAAAGGGCCTTTGTGTAATCACTTTCATTTAATTCAGACACCTGTTCATATAAATATTGCTTCAATGATTTTTCATTAGATATAAAATTAAAGGGTGAAATGTCTTCATGCTCATCATAACTTTTGTAGTTTTGAGAACCGTAATTATCAAATTCTAAATATTTTACTAGTTCTTTATAATTAATTACCTCTGTTGGTTCTTCCTGTTTTTCATTCTCATAATCCACTTCTAAAATAGGATTTTCTTGAAACTCATTTTCTATATATTCTTGAAGATCATAACTAGACATCTGCAAAAGCTTTACAGAAAGTTGCATTTGTTGCGTCATTATTAACTTTTGTTCTTGAGTTAAGTTTAAGCTAAAATCCATTTTCATATTCTTCAATCACCCTATTAATTATTTTAATTAATTCAATTATACCACGCTAAACTACTTTGTAAATTATAGTCACCTTTTTATAATTAAAATTAAGGCATTTCCAAAAAACACTACCATACTGGTTAGTTTTTTGAAAATGCCTTAATTTAACATATATATAATTTATTATCTCTCACCTTTTTTGTATGGAACTCCGTCTGCTAGTGGTGCTTGAGTCTTTCCAACAAATCCAGCAAGCATTATCATTGTTAATAGATATGGGAAGGCTGCATAAAATTCTCCTGGAATGCTCCATCCAAAACTCTTTGCATACAATTGTAAGGTTTCAGCAAAACCAAATAGCATACATGCAAGCATTGCATTTTTAGGTTTCCAATTACCAAATATCATAGCTGCAAGAGCTATAAACCCTCTACCACTCACCATATTTTCTCTGTAAAGATTCATAATCCCTATAGATAGTGTGGCTCCACCAAGCCCACCTAATACACCTGATAGTAATACAGATAAATAACGTACCTTATATACACTTATACCTAATGTATCTGCTGCCTTTGGATGTTCCCCAACAGCTCTTATTCTTAAACCTAGTGGTGTTTTATATATTACATATTGTGATACAAAAACTAATATTAACGCAATCCAAACAAACCAGTTTAGCTCTGCTAAAAGAGGTCCTATTAATGGTACCTTAGCAAAAGCTGCAGAAGGATATGGAAGCGCTGTTACTGTACTAGTTTGTGAAGGTGTTCCAAAAAATTTATATACAAGGTATCCTACAAATGCTGGTGCAAATACGTTAATACCAACACCTGATATAACTTGATCTGCCATAAGGTGAATACTTAAATAAGCATGTATTGCTGCAAATAGCATCCCACCTAATATTGCAAATATTATACCAATCCAAGGGCTTCCTGTAAGATAAGATCCAAGTACTGCAAAGAAGGCGCCAGCTGTCATTATACCTTCTAATGCTATATTTACAACTCCAGACTTTTCAGAAAAGATTCCACCCAATGTTGCAAATATAAGAGGTGTGGCTAGCCTTAATGTAGCGGATAATATACCAACAATTGTTAAAAACAACACACTATTCATTTACAATGGCCTCCTTTTTTCTCTTTTCAGAAATCCATTTAAAGATGTATTCAGCCGCTATAAATAATATTACTATTCCTTGAACTAAGGCAGATATAGTTTTAGGTATTCCATATAACATCAATGTACCTGAGCTTAAATTCAAAGCACCAAATAATAAGGCTGAAAAAATAACCCCTATTGGATTACTCTTAGCAACTAAGGCCACAGCTATACCATCCATTCCAAAATTCGGGAAGGAGAATAATTGAACTGATTGATGTTGCACCCCAGCTATGTGGATTGCTCCACCAAGCCCTGCCACTGCTCCTGAAATTGCCATAGCGAGTATTATATTTTTCTTTATGCTTATTCCACCATACTCTGCTGCAAATGGATTAAGACCTACAGCACGTCTTTAATATCCTACAGTTGTCTTCCAAAATAGGACATATATTAGCACTGCCAATATTATCGCTATAAATATGCCTGTGTTTAATCTATAGTTATCTCCTAAAAACCTTGTAAGATAAGCACTTTCCTTAATCGGGAAAGTAGATGCACTATCTGGTTTATGAAATACACCCATAGTAAAGTAATTTGCTAAATTCATAGCAATAAAGTTCATCATTATAGTATTTACAACTTCGTTAGTTCCAATTTTAGCCTTCAGGTATCCAGGTATTGCTGCCCAAAATCCGCCTGAAATAATACCAACTATAAGTATTAACATTATATGTATGCCTCTTGGTATTCCAGGTATAAGCCCTACCATAGTAGCTGTCATCATTCCAATTATAAATTGACCTTCAACACCTATATTAAATAGCCCAGTCTTAAAAGCTATAGCATGAGCAAGACCTGTAAATATAAGTGGTGTAGTAAATACTAAAGTTTCTATTAACTGTGACTTTGACCCAAAGCTACCTGCCCAAATAGATGAAAAAAGCGTCTTCGTTGATTCACCAAATCCTGTATTTAATGCAAGCATTACAAAAAATATAGAAATAAATAAAGCTACAACAATTGAAAAAATTGAAATAGAAAACTCTCTTACAAATCCCGGTAACTCTTTTTTATCCTTTTTAGGATTATTCATGACTCTCTCCTCCCTTCACTTCTTTCTTCAATGTACCACCAGCCATTAATATGCCTAGTTTTTGTTCTGTAGCATCTTTTACATCTAAGATATCAACTATTTGACCATCATAGATAACAGCTATTCTATCTGCAAGAGAAAGTACTTCATCTAGCTCTAAGGATACTAAAAGTACCGCTCTATTATTATCCCTTTCTTCAACTAATCTTCTATGAATATACTCTATAGCTCCTACATCTAATCCTCTTGTAGGTTGAGCCGCTATAAGTAGTTCTGGGTTCTTTTCAATTTCCCTTGCTATAACTATTTTTTGCTGATTTCCACCTGATAGTGAAGATGCAGCTACATCTTCATTAGGGGTTCTAACATCATAGTTTTTAATTAGTCTTTTTGTATAATTTTTAATTTCTTTATAATTCATCATGATACCTTTTGAAAAAGGTGATTTATAATGAACACCAAGTATAGCATTTTCATATAAGGAATATTTTAATATAAGTCCTCTTTTATGTCTATCTTCCGCTATGTGACCTAGCCCTGCCTCTATAGCATCTTTTGAACTCTTTCCTGTTATATCTTTACCATTTAACACAACCTTACCGCTAAGTGGCTTTCTAAGCCCCGCTATAGCTTCTATAAGCTCAGTCTGACCATTACCATCTACTCCTGCTATAGCTAGTATTTCACCTCGTCTA
>CAYYWN010000215.1:0-4453 GCA_964474485.1 uncultured Clostridium sp.
TTAGGATTTTATTTAAAGATAGATCTTTCTATATAATGAGGGGGGAAAGAGTAGGTATATTTGGGCCTAATGGGTGTGGTAAAACAACTTTATTAAAGATTCTTTTAGATAAAGAAAAACTAGATAAAGGAGATGTTTTTCTAAGTAAGTCTGTAAGCATAGGATATTTAAGTCAAGAAGGGTTAGATATTGATGAAGACTTATCTGTTATAGAAATGTTTGATATTAAATCAAGGCAACAAGAGGGAAGGTTAAGAAAGCTTTTAAATAATATGGGATTTGATGAAAATATGATAGGACAGAAGGTTTCAACATTAAGTTATGGAGAAATTACAAGGGTTAGAATAACAAAACTTATTATTAAAGACTTAGATTTATTAATAATGGATGAACCTTTAAATCATTTAGATATTTATAGTAGAGAAAAGTTAGAAGAGGCTCTTAATGATTATGAAGGAACTATAATTTTAGTATCTCATGATAGGTATATGATTGAGAATTTATGTAATTGCCTTTTAGCTTTTAAAGATAATAAAATAAATAAGATATTAGGTGATCCTAAAGAACATTTTGATAAGATATACGTTAAAAAAAAAGAAAATTTATTTAAATCGAATAAAAATCAAATTAATTATCTAAAAGATGCCAAAGATAAAAAGATGTTAATTGAAAATGAGATTTCATATGTGCTCGGAGAACTAAGTAGATTATCTAAGGATAGTAAAGAATATAATGATATGGATAAAAAATTTAAAGATCTTATTAATAACAAAAGAAAACTGGATCATTAGATATTAAAAATAGTTCCCAAAGATACTTTAGTATTTATAAGGGAACTATTTTTTTATAAATTAGCATGAAGTAATTCTTATATTCTATAAATATACTTAAAATAAATATATAAATAAAAGCATGTACAAAGGTATAAATATAAGACTTGCAAGGTTTGAAAGTGTTCCCATTACAGTAGCATATTTGTAATCAACGTTGTAAGATTTAGAAACTATAGCAATCTGAGTCATAACAGGCATTGCAGATTCTATAATAAATACCTTAGCCATAAGTTCTGGAATAGGAAATAACTTTATAACCATAAAAGTTACTAAGGGTGATATTATAAATCTACCCATGAATATAAATAAAGAATCTTTACCTATATTAAAGTCATTAGGTTTAAGAGTACTTAAAGTCATACCAATAAATAAGGTGGATATAGGGGTAGTAAGATTTCCAAGGTACTTAAATCCATCTAAAAGAAACTTAGGTAAGTTTATATTAAAAAGTATAAGTAATACAGATATGACAAAGGCAATTAGAGGCGGAGAGAGAACGCTTTTTGAAGATTTTAAGTCAAAAAGTTTTTTATCATCTACAAGTCCACTATCCTTTTTTATACTATGTACACCCATAGTCCAAAACATAAAAGTATTTACAATGTAATATAGAAGTACATAAGGAATAGCCTTGTCCCCAAACAAGGATATATTAACAGGAAGACCTATAAATATTGTATTAGAAAGAAAAAACATGGTACTAAAGGTACCTTTCTTTTGCTTAGGAACCTTTAAAACTAATATAAATATTTTACTTAAAAAGTAGGTTAGTATCATAGAAATAAAAGGTATTAAAAGACCGATGCTAGATGATGTTAAGTCCTCTTTAGTAAATGAAGTAGTAAGATTATATATCATAAAGCATGGTAGAGACAGCTTTATAACAAGTTTTGAAAATAAAACAGGGGTATCTTCATTAAACCAATTCCTTTTACTTAAATAAAAACCTATGGAAATTAAGAAAAATATAGTAAGAAGGCTTTGTAAAGATTGAAGTATAATCATGGAAAACATCCTTCCTTAGTTAAAATCAAATGGTATTTTTAATAATAGATATTAAGTAATTTTTATCATTTAACTCAGGGTTTTTAAATACAATATCTAAAGCCTTATTAAGTATTATTCCTATACTTTTTCCAGAAGGCACACCTAAATCGTTAATATCATTTCCAGTAATTTTTAAATCTTTTAAAGTTAAAGGCTCACCATTTTCAATAATATCATTAAATTGTTTATTTATGTTTTTAATTTCATGTATATCTTCTTTATGGTTTTCGGACTTAGCTATTATTTCTTCAAAATATAAATAATCAGTAAAGTAGTCTAAACCTATTTTATTTACAAAAATTTTTATATCATATTTACTTATAAGTTTAGTATAGGAATCCTTATTTAAATTTAAATATAAGATTAGATTTGAAGTTTTATTATCTAATCTAAATTTATGGAGTATAGATCTAGTGATATCTTTATTAGATTTACATAAGTAATATACAAATAAGCTGTATCTAATACCAAGGTTATTTGTACAGTATTTTATTGAGGTTATAAGATTATTTATATCATGAAAACTAGTATCTATTAGTTGGAAGATCATAGAGGTACTAGATAAATAGGAAATTCCTTTACCTGGATTTTTAGATAAAAGCAGCTTTGATATTTCCTCGGTAATACGTTCTTTGCTTACGTTTTTTATAAGAAAGTTGTTTTCGATTAATGCATTAAGAGTACTTTTATCTATTTCAAAGTTTAATTGTGAGCTGAATCTAATGGCCCTTAGCATTCTAAGTGCATCTTCATTAAATCTTTTATTTGCATCACCTACAGAGGTTATGTTTTTTAGCTTTAAATCTTTTATTCCATTAAAGGGATCTACTAGTCCAATGGTATGATTATAAGCCATAGAATTTATAGTGAAATCTCTTCTTGATAAATCCTCCTTTATAGAATTTACAAACTTAATAGAGGAAGGTCTCCTAAAGTCTTTATAGTCATCCTCTACTCTGTAAGTGGTAACTTCAAAATGTTCTTTTTCAATTACTACAGTTATTGTTCCATGCTTTAAGCCAGTAGGTATGGAATTTGGAAATATACTCATTATGTCCAAAGGTAGGGCATTAGTAGTTATGTCCCAATCTTTTGGAGATATGTTAAGTAGGGAGTCTCTAACGGAACCTCCTACAATAAAGGCTTCGAAGTTATTATCTATTAGTTTATTTATTATAAAGTTAACTTTTGAAGGTAAGTCTATATACATATAAGTTATCACCTCTTAATATTCATAATATAGTAGTTGGAATTATAAAACAATAAAGTATGATATAATTATATAAGAATAATAGAGATAGTTTATTGTTTTTAACATGATTTACATTTACCATATTAATTATAAATTAAAGTGAGGATGATTAAAGTGGAAGTTAATAATATAAGTATAAGTGATTTTGAACCTGGAGCTAAGATAGAAGGCTATTACATGATTAGAGCAGTAGATGCTAAGACAACTAACTCAAATAATAAGAAGTATTTAGATTTTAATCTATGTGATAAAACAGGAGAAATAAATGCAAAGCTTTGGGAAGTGCCAGCTTTAAGCGAAGATAAATATAAAGGAAATACTGTGGTAAAAATAAGGGGTTCTATATTGTCTTGGCAAGGCGCTCTTCAGCTAAAAATAGAAAGAATAAGAAATATTAATGATGAGGATCAGATAAATGTAGAGGATTTTGTTCAAGCGGCACCATTAAAACCAGAATTTATGTATGATGAAATACTAGGATATATAAATAATATGGAAAATCAAGATGTTAAAGATATAGTAAAATATATATATGAAGAAAATAAGGATAAGTTACAGTACTATCCAGCCGCAAAGAAAAATCATCATGCTATAAGATCAGGGCTTCTTTTTCATGTTATGACAATGATTCATATGGCAGAAAAATTATCTGAAATATATACATTTTTAAATAAAGACTTATTATATGCAGGAGTTATACTTCATGATATGTCTAAACTTGAAGAGATGCATTCTAATGATTTTGGTATAGTTGACGAATATACAGTGGAAGGGCAGCTTTTAGGACATATAACACAAGGTATTAAAAAAATAGAAGTAGTAGCGGAAAAATTAGGTACAGATAAAGAAATTTCTATGTTACTACAACACCTTGTACTATCACATCACTATGAGCCAGAGTATGGTAGTCCAGTAAAACCTATGATAGCTGAGGCAGAGATGCTACATTACCTAGATATAATAGATGCAAGAATGTATGACATTAAAAAGGTATTAAAAGATACAGATCAAGGGAACTTCTCTGAAAGATTATGGTCCCTTGAAAATAGAAGAATATATAACCCAAAATTATAAAAAATATAAGCAAAAGTTAATATGAAAAACAAGTAACTAAAAGGTACAAAAATTTTTATATAAAGGGGATATGATTATGTCAAAAGTAGTAGAAAAGTTTTTAAGATATGTGAAGTTTGAAACAAGGTCTGATGAAAATACAGGTAAAACGCCTAGTACTGAAGGACAAATGGTACTTGCAAAAGAATTAGGCAAGGAATTAAAACTTATGGGTATGAAGGAAGTATTTGTAGATGAAAATGGATAT
>CAYYWN010000216.1:0-4431 GCA_964474485.1 uncultured Clostridium sp.
TGCAATACCGCCACCAGATCCACCTAATGTGTAAGCTGGTCTTACTATAACTGGATATCCAATTTTATTAGCAAAATCTATACCTGACTGTAAATCAGTAACAATTTCGCTCTTTATAACTGGTTCTCCGATTCTATTCATCATATCTCTAAATAGTTCTCTATCTTCACCTTCTTTTATAGATTCAATAGATGTTCCTATTACTTTTACATCATATTTTTCTAAAATGCCTGAATCGTGTAATTCTACAGCAAGGTTAAGTCCTGTTTGACCTCCCATTCCTGCAAGTAAACTATCTGGTCTTTCTTTTACAATAACTTTTTCAATAAATTCTAACGTTAAAGGCTCTAGATATACCTTATCTGCAACCTCTTTATCAGTCATTATTGTTGCTGGGTTAGAATTTATTAAAACAACTTCTATTCCCTCTGATTTTAAAGCTTCGCATGCTTGAGTTCCTGAATAATCAAACTCCGCTGCTTGACCTATAACTATTGGACCTGATCCTATAACTAAAACTTTTTTTATGTCTTTATTTAATGGCATTTATCTTCATCCCCCTATAGTGCATATTTTAAAAATTTATCAAATATATATTCGCTATCCTTAGGACCTGCTGATGCCTCTGGATGGAATTGAACTGAATATATTGGTAAAGTCTTATGCTTTAATCCTTCTACAGTTCCGTCATTTATATTTACATGCGTTACTTCAACATCTTCTGGTAATGTTTCTACTACATAACCATGATTTTGAGAAGTTATATGAACTATATTTTCTTCTAAATCTTTAACTGGATGATTGCATCCTCTATGACCAAACTTTAACTTCGTAGTTTTTCCACCTAAAGTTAATGCTAATAATTGATGTCCTAGACAAATACCTACAATAGGCTTTTTACCTACTAATTTTTTTACATTTTCTATAACAAAATCTAAGTCCTCTGGATCTCCAGGTCCGTTAGATAAGAATACTAAATCTGGATTAACACTTAAAATTTCTTCTGCACTGGCTGTTGCAGGAAATACTGTTAACTTGCATCCTCTTTTTTTGAAATTAGTTATTATGTTTTGTTTTATTCCGAAGTCCATTATTGCTACATGTTTTCCATTTCCGTTAACTACATATTTTTCTTTAGTAGTAACGTTCTTAACCGCTTCTTTATTAGAAAAACTTTTTACCTTTTCCTTTATAGTTTTATCATCTAAATCTTCTAGTGCAATGATTCCTCTCATTGTCCCACTATTTCTTAAAACCTTAGTTAAAGCTCTTGTGTCAATATCTTCTAGGCCAATAATCTTTCCTTGCTTTAAGAAGTCTTCTAATTCTAATTCACATCTAAAGTTACTTGGTAAATTGCATTTTTCTCTAACAATAAACCCTCTAACTTTTATTGAGTCCGATTCCATGTCTTCAAGATTTATACCATAATTTCCTATTAAAGGATAAGTCATAGTTACTATTTGACCATAATAAGACGGATCTGTAAGTACTTCTTGGTATCCTGTCATTCCAGTAGTAAATACTACTTCTCCAATACTTTCTTTCAAATATCCAAAAGCCTTACCTTCAAATACCATACCATTTTCTAATATAAGCTTTGCTTTCATACTTAGTCCTCCTTAATTTATGTTTTAAATTTATATTTTTATGTAAAATAAAAGGATACTAAAGAGACAACCATAAAAGAGGTCTCTTTACTATCCACACATATTTATCAAGTATACTAATAGCTTTAAACAAAGCTGTATTATTTTTTTCTAACTCATAATATATCATAGAAATAGACTCCTTTCTGGCCTCACTGGACCAATTTAAAGTGTATCTTTAGAAAAAATATTTATTTATATATTTACCTTGTTTCTTATTGTAGTTTATCATACATATACTGTCAAGCAAGAATAAATTTATTTTTAAATGTATTAATTCTTATTTCTAAACTATCACTGCTTTAAATAATAATTATAGTTTAAAAATTAATTATTATATACGTTACTATTAGAAGAATCTAATTCTTCAGCAAAATTTATTACCTTTTTAAAATCATTAATTAAATCAACAGAGAGTTGTTCTGCTTTAACATAGATCTCTTTTACAGAATTATCATTAATATTTGATTTTAATCTTGATATTATGTCTTTTCCATATGAATGAAATACTTTATGCTTTTCATCTATGTCATTCCAAATTGCTAATACTTTTTCATTTTTAGGTTTCATAGAGTAATAAAAATGTCCAAATCCACACTTGTGTTCATTTACTTGAAGCGCTGTTATCTCTCTATCAATAACCATTTTATTTAAAGTCTGTAACCAATTTTTATGTGCAACTATTGCTTTATTAATTGTTTCTATAAACAAACTATTAGTTATCATATAATACTCATCATTAACTAAAGTTCCTATAATTTTTGATGCATTATCTAAATCTTCTTCCATTAAACTTATAGGAGCTATAACGCTTCCTAATGTATGGCTTATATCTTTTAATGCTACAGTATCCTTACCTAATTTTTCAATATCTTCATCAAACTTTCTCATACTAGTTGCTACCTCGTCCATTGAAGTATTTATTTCTTCACTATTAGCTGCAATAGATGTTATTGATTCATTTATATTATTAACACGTTCTCTATTATCTTTACTTGCTTTTACAACTGAATCTAAATTTTGATTTAGCTTCCCTAAAGAATCAACTGTATTATCAACACTAGTGTTACTTTTATTAGATGCAGATTCAATGGCATCTATAAAATCAGACATATTATTAGTTAAAGTTTTGGTTTCATCTGCTAATTTTCTTATTTCTTCTGCAACTACCGCAAAACCTCTTCCACTCTCTCCAGCTCTTGCAGCTTCTATTGATGCATTTAAAGCTAAAAGATTAGTTTGTTCTGATATATCACTAATAGCATTTATAACATTTTGTACATTTTCTATTACATGAATTAAATTACTCATATCATCTTTCATTCCAATAGAATGAGATATTGCCGTATCAGAGAAAACCTTTATTTCTAATAATTCATCTTCACTTTTTTTTATAGATTCTAATAAATTTGTAGAATTTAATGATAGATCAGATATTGATTGTGTCATATCAGTATGCGCTGCCATTACTTCTTCTGATGTACTGGATAATATTTCAGATGTGTTAGACACACTTTCCATTAATTCAACTATTTCTTCAGTCACATTTTCTATCTTTTCTTCTTTATCTTTTAAGGTTAAATCTAAGTTACTCATCTGAATAACAGAATTTAAGACTAATCTAGTTATATCTTGAAATTTACCCTTACCGCTATTCAATCTCATATGTATTGCTTTAACTTTATCTAAAACAGCCTTATCTATTTTTATATTCTCTTTTGGTAACTTTAATCTGGAAATATTATTTACAACTTCACTTATAACCCTATTTCTATTATTAAACATATTAATTCTCCCCTTTTATTTATATCCTTCTCTTTATATTCTTATCTTGATTATCGTACTTAATTTATATTTTTTAACAAAATTTTGGTATTTAATAACTATCTTATTATATTTTTATTAATCCACTTTATTACATAATCTATAGCATTTTCATCATTACTTGGTGCTATAAATTTTGAGTTATTAATTAATCGTTCCGCTCCACTTCTAACACAAAAACCATAATCAGCTAATTTAATCATCTCAATATCATTCATATTATCACCAATAGTTATAAGATTTTGTGATTTTATATTGTATACATCAATTAATTTTTCGATTGCTTTACCTTTAGATGTATTATTAGGAACTATTTCTAAATATCTAGCACCACTTCTTATTATATTTCCGTCACCATAATTCCTTATAAAATTTTCTTCAAGTACATCTATTTCATCTTCTTCCCCTACAATGATAACCTTTGTCCATTTTTTATTCCAAGCCTCTTTAGGTAAATTATATATAACTTCATATCCTAGTTTTGAAAATCTATCTGTGTATTTACATGAAGAATAAATATATACTTTTTCCTCAGAATAAACTTCTATTCCAAGAGTAGGATTGTCCCTTTTTACTAAAGTAATTGTATTTTTTCTATAATCCTCTATAAATTCTTCATAAATTATTTTATTGTTCTTATAGTCATAAATTTTTGCTCCATTATACAGTATTACTGGTAATGTAACATTTATATCATTTAAAAATCTCCCAGCTGATGCGACTATTCTTCCAGTAGCTAAAGTAAAATTTCCACCCTTGCTTATAAAATAATCTATTGCCTTCTTATTCTCATAAGATAACTTACCATCACTATCTAATAATGTTCCATCCATATCTGAAATTAACAAACATCCATAAAAAAACTTTTCCATAATTCCCCCCTAATTATCCCTTGTTGTTATTAAAAAACATATTAATGTTGATATCTGCATAAGTACAGTGGACTGAGTAATTGACC
>CAYYWN010000217.1:0-4425 GCA_964474485.1 uncultured Clostridium sp.
GTCCATGACCATGTAAATTAACCCACCAAGAAGAAATTGCATCGATGATGGTTTCGCCAGTTTCTAATAATAGATGCGAACCTTGCGCAGAAATGACAGGTAAAAATTCAGTTTCGATTCCATGTTGAGTAAATGGGTGCCAAATTACTTTTTGATCACGCCTGAGTAGAGTTGGGTTATTCATAAAATATTTTTTCTAAAAGTTTTTTATCTGTAACTTTTATTACCATACTCTTAGGCCCAGGTTTATCTTGATATAATAACTTTTCTATTTGTATTTTATATCTTTTAGGTCCTGAATCATCTATAGTTGTTATTATTTCAGCAGGTCCTTCTTTTAGTTCTTCTTTTAACCCTATCTTTAAAGGCTTATTAAACTTTAAACCTTTCATATTATCTGAAACATTTCCAAAAATTCCACACTCAGTATTATTTATTATATTTCCTAATGGTAATGTTTCTTCTATAAAGTTTCCTTTAAGTTCTCCTGGATTTCCTTTTTCTCCTTTTTTTACACTTACAATAGATGCTTTTATGATTTCTCCGTTTTTTATAGTCATTATATTACCTGTATCTTCATCTGTTACAGGATGACCTAATGCAGCGAACTTTTTTGTAGTATCATCATAAAAAGTTAATGTTCCGACACCAGAAGTTGAATCTCTTATCCATAATCCTATTTTATACGTTCCATTTTTACTTTTTACAGGTACAATGTTTTTCTCAATATTCTTATTTTTCCTATTAATCATAAGTGAAATTTCTTTTCCGTCACAGTTATTTATTAATTTTACCATTTCTTCTGCAGTATTTATTTCTACATTATTTATTTTTAATATATTATCCCCAAGTTCAATTCCACTTTTTTCAGATATGCTAGGTATATTTTCTGCTTCTTTCTCTATTTGTGAGTATGCAACTACTAATACTCCTTTTGTATTAAGTTTTATTCCAAGACCATTTCCACCAGGATAAAGCTCCATTTCTGAAATGCTTTTTCCACTAGTTTTTATAATAGTTTCACTTTGCAAAGAATTTATAGTGTTGCTACTTGTAAGAAATGTAGGATGCGATTTTAAGTTTTTTTTGTTTATACAATTATTTTGTAATACTTGTTTTATATTTATGCTTTGACTTCCCTTTACTAATATTAAATTCGGTGTTTCATTAAAATTAAAAAACATATTAGAAAAAAGAATAAATATAGGAGTTAAAATAAAGCATAGCTTATTAAATACCTTTTTTCTCATGCCTTCTCCTCCTTTTTATTTCATTAGTTTTAAATTCCCCTTTTTCTTATACTAATATCCTATAATAATAATTCTATAAGAGTAAATATATATTTTAAAACTCTATTTATTGATAAATTACAAAAAAATAAAACTATAAAATTAATTTATAGTTTTATTTTGTGATTATATCAACTAAGTATGTATTAAATTTATAATATTTTATGATAGTGTCTCCTTTAATTTATCTGCTAAATTAATTATTTCTCTCGAATTTTGTAAAGTAACTTCTGTAACTTGTAGTCCACCTATCATCTTTGCGACTTCTATTTCCTTTTCTTTAATACTAAGATTCGTAAGTTTAGTATAAGTTTTGTTGTTATCTACAGTTTTATATACCAAAAAGTGATTATCAGACATGCTTGCTATTTGAGGAAGATGAGTTATGCAAAAAACTTGATGTCCTTTAGATATTAAATACATTTTTTCTGCAACTCTTTGAGCAATCCTACCGCTTATTCCAGTATCAATTTCGTCAAAGATAACTGTAGGAATTTTATCATTATCTACAAATATAGTTTTTAAAGCTAACATTATCCTTGAAAGCTCTCCACCTGAAATTATCTTTTCTAAAGGCTTTAAAGGCTCGCCCGGATTAGTAGATATTAAAAATTGAACTTTATCTTTACCATCAATGTTAAAAACATCCATATATTCAATAGATATATCAAAATTACTTTTTTCAAGCCCAATATAATCTAATTCTACTTTAATTTTGCTTTTTAATATCATAGATGTCTTTTCCCTTAATTCATGTATAATAGATGCCTTTTTTTCTAATACTTTCATTAAGTTTTCTTTTTTTAATTCAAGTTCTTTTATTATCTCTTCGCTATTGGTAATCTCTTCAAATTGATTTTTAATATTATCTCTATATTGAAGAATTTCATCTATAGTTTTCCCGTATTTCTTTTTATAATCCGCTATTTTATATAATCTAGAGTTTATCTTTTCAAGTTCAGTATCATCATATATAATATCTTCTTTTATTTCCCTAAGGTCTAATATTATATCTTCCATAGAAAAACTTATATTTTGAAGTTGCTCCGCTAA
This sequence comes from uncultured Clostridium sp., assembly GCA_964474485.1. GTDB lineage: Bacteria > Bacillota > Clostridia > Clostridiales > Clostridiaceae > Clostridium_L. Next base: position 2,343 of record CAYYWN010000217.1, read on the forward strand.
AGTATTTATTTTTTCTGAGTGTTTTTCTATATTTCTTAATTCTTTAAGCGCTGAATTTATTAAATCCTTTGTGGATGTGAAGTTTTCATCGCTATCATTTAATACTCCATAAGCAATATTAATACTTTTACTTATTTTCTCTGCATTAGATAATATGTTGAATCTTTCTTCTAAATTTCTTTCTTCATCTGGATCTAAATTTGCAGAATCAATATCATTAATTTGGTATTCTAAGTAATTAATTAATTTTTCTCGATCTTCTTTTCCTTTTATATCTTCAATTTTTTTAATTATATCATTTAACTCTCTATAGCTTTTTTCATAATCTTTTTTATTTATAACAAAATCCTTATCGGAAAAATCATCTAAATAATTTATATGATTGCTAGCATCTAAAAGATTCTGATTTTCATGTTGACCATGAATATCAATAAGAGTACTTGATATGTTTTTTAGCGAGGAAAGGATTACAGATTTTCCATTAACCTTTACTATGCTCTTACCATTTTGAAAGCTTTCTCTACTTATAATTATTATATCATCATACTCTATCTCTAAATCCTGTAATAATAACAGTGTCTTTGGATTTTCTAATGAAAAAATAGCCTCAACATAAGTTTTTTGTTCTCCACTTCTTATTAAATCCTTATTAAATTTACTACCAAGAACATAGTTAATGGCATCAATAATTATAGATTTACCTGCTCCTGTTTCTCCAGAAAGCACATTAAATCCACCCTTAAATGATATGCTTAGCTTTTCAATTAATGCAAAATTATATATATTTAGTTGAAGAAGCATTCTCTTACCACCTTAAATTCCTATTTAATAATTTTTATTTTTATATAAGCTTCCTTATCTTTCTTACTAATTCTTCAGCCCTTTCTAAAGATCTTACTAAAATTAATATAGTATTATCACCTGCAATAGTCCCTGCAATTTCTGTAAGCTGCAAATTATCTATAGCTTCTGCTGCTGCTGAAGCTGACCCTGAAAGTGTCTTTATAACTACCATCTTATCTATGCTTTCTATGGATAAGACAGTATTGGTTAACACACTTGCAAGTTTATCTGCTATTTGGTTTTGATCTCTAGAAATGACAACATACTTATATTTTCCTTCAGAGGACAATACTTTTGTTAGCTTTAACATTTTAATATCTCTAGATATAGTTGCTTGAGTCACATTAAATCCACTATCTTTTAATTCTTCTGCTAATTCTTCTTGAGTTTCAATATCTTTTAAAGATATAATTTCTAATATTTTTGAATGCCGTTTAGATTTCACCATCTATCACCTACAACTTCTTCAGTTCTCCACATTATCTTTTTTCTAAGTATATCAAAATAATCATAGCCATCTAACCTAACTATATGACATTTATAATGGTCACCAGATATAATTACACTTGCATCGTCTGAAAGTCTTAGAGAATTTTGCCCATCAGATGTAAGATAAATTTCTTCATTGTCCATTCTTACAGTAATTTTAATTTTATCTGAAGATTTAAATATCATAGTTCTTATTCCTTGTGTGTGAGGGCATATAGGAGTTATACTTATTAAATCTAATGTAGGATATATTATAGGACCTCCTGCTGATAATGAGTAAGCAGTGGATCCCGTTGGTGTGGAAATTATAATACCATCACCTTTAAATGAAGAATAAAAAACATCATTTATTTCTATATCATATATTACTATTCTTGAAAGAACAGCCTTAGATATTACAATATCATTTAATGCCCTTAATTCTTCCTTATGATTTTGGTTTACAACACAATTTAGCATTAACCTTTTTTCTATAGAATAGTTGTTTTTTGAAATAACATCTAGAGCATGTTCAAAGTCTAGTATCTCCACTGCTGTTAAAAATCCTAACGTACCAATATTTACTCCTAATATAGGTACATTAAATTGTGATACTTCCCTAGCACTATTTAGCATGGTTCCATCCCCACCTAGGGATATTAACATTTCTATATTAGGATCTTCATTCCCACCTAATCCTTTTGAGTCTTTATATACCTTTATATCTATATGTCCTAATTTTCTTTCTATACTTTTTATTATGTCTTTAATA
>CAYYWN010000218.1:0-4411 GCA_964474485.1 uncultured Clostridium sp.
CCATAATCATCTTACTTATTTTCTCTGATTTATCCTCTTTAATTTTGTTTATTGAATACTGATATTCATTACACTGCTCAAATCCAAACTTTGGGTAGAAATTAAGAACACTGTCATTAGCAAAAAGATAAATAAGATCACATTTATCCTCCCATTCTTTTAATACTACCTCTATAAGGGCTCTGCTTAATCCTTGTCCTCTATACTCTTCATCTGTCATAACCGTTCCAATTTGTACAAATCTCTTTTGTTCTCCTAAAATCAAAAAATCCATAATATTTACTGAAACATTAGATACTACTTTATCTCCATCTAACAAAGAATATGGTATATATTTGTCTTTCCAATATCCATCCTCATACCATTGTTTAAAATTAAAACCATAAGTTTTTTCTGTTAAGCTATTAAAACTATTTCTTAAAACAATATCATCTTTGTAATTACACCTATAAATATATTTTTTATCATTAATTAATAAATTTTCACACATTTTTAGTTTCTCCTTTCCTATATTTACATTATCTTCTCATATCTTATCCTAGTATTTTTTATGCAACAACCTTAATAACTTTTACTAAATAAGAATGAGCCATAAACTATATAAAATCAGTGTATGGCTCATTAATCTAATTATTTTCTTTTTTGCTGTAAAATAATTCTGTCTATACTTTTTCTTGATAAAAAATACTTATTCGCAAGAGATTCTTTACAGATACCTCTATTATACTCCTCATAAATAGCTGTATTTCTAGTTTCAATTTCTTTTCTTGTATTAGTTGCTTCTCCCCATTTCTTTCTATTACCTTCTCTTTTAGGAATATATATATATTCTCCATCCACATACTGATGGATTAAATCAATTATCTCTTTTGGAAATATATCTTCAGCTTTAATATAGCACATTATGTTCCTCCTAATTTTAACTTTTCTTACTTAGGATTAAACAAAGGCTATTTTCTTGATTATGTTATTAACACAATAGCCTTTGCTATGCGTTAATAATAAGTTTTCTCATAACTACTTGCCTCCTTTTTTTCTACTATTTTGTTTATTTAAAATTACGAATTAATTCTATTCCCATCGATAGGGTAACAAATCATTAATAGTAAGTATCTTATCTTTTTTTATCATTACTTCGCATTTATAGTTTTCATCATGGATTTGCCAAATAGCAAAGTAATAAACTTAGCATAGTTATATTTTAGGATAAACTAATAGATGTTTATTTACACGTAGATATACCCTATGATTTTTACTCCCATTCTTTATACAGTTTAATCAATATTAACACATATATAATTAGTGATATCACGATATAACATCGTACTACATTCCAATACATATCTTTGTATTCCTTCCAAGGATATGTATGATGTAGTCTTACATATGTTCCTCTTGGATACCATTCCTTTATGTCTATTGTTAATATGTCACTTTCATCTTTATCTCTAGTAAGTTCACCATACAATCTAAATTTTCTATAATAGTAATAGCCATCTTTAATTGTGAATTCCTTATATGGATCCTTTCCAGATAAGTATATTTCATTTCTATTGATATTGGTATATCCTAACCTATTTGCATATTCATCTATAGCTTCATTTCCTGAAGTAACATCTAATCCACAACATGATTTTGAAACCTCTAATTCTATATAATTATTATCTTTTATTTTTTGTGGAATTTTATATGGAATATTAGGAATTATTATTAATATTATTAAAAATACCACCTCAATAAAAATTACCTTTTTCATATAAGCAAACTCCTATTTCAAATTAATTATTTACTTATTTAACCCTCTGCTCCCATAAGTCCTAAAATAAATGTTCTATCCATGACCTTACCCCTTTCAAATATCTATAATTCCCCAATTACACAACTATTTACATCCTAATATTTATATAATCATATCATATTTTTATTCAATGAAAACCAAATCTTTCGTTAATCACTAGTGATAGTATATAGGCTGACAATGTCATCGATATGAAAACACTGAAATTATAATTATAATATAGATAACATAAAAGGATTCCTAAAACTACAGAAATCCCACCTTTTTTAATATTTTGCATAATAGATATGTTTTCATCTATAGCAACCTTTTTGTTAATAACTAATATTAGCTTACAAATATATACTATTTTATCATATAAGCTACATGATAAAAAGGCCAATTAAATAAATCAACGTCTTTAAACATCTCTTTCTTTAATTGACCTTTTAGCTACCCTACACACGTGGCAGAGTTTTTTAAAATTTTAACTATAAATATTCTTATACTTTTTTTCTATGCTATGAAAGCCTAAGACCTTAATATTATTTTCTTCTACTAGTTCTTTTATGACCTTCTCATCTTCTTTATTGTATTCCATGGATATGCCACAACAAGTTGAAAGTTCTCTTGGTGTTGGTACTATGGTATATTTTATTTTATGCTTTTTTAGTATAGTTTCTAGGGTAAGTCCACTACTATGCGAAGGAAATAATACATAATTTTTTATATTTCCATTACTGTTCATTAAAATTCATCACCTTAAATCATTTCTATGAAGGCTTCCACTCTTGTTTTTATTTGACCTGAATCTTCTGTTGAGTAGTCTGTTTCTATATTAATCATAGGAATTCCTGCTTCTTTTAAAGCCTTTTCTACCCTATTATATTCTACAGAATAAGTATGGCAGAATGAAAGGTTTGAGTAAACCACTCCATCTATGTTGTATTCTTTAACGTATCTTAATATATCATCTATTCTTCCTTCATTTGGTGTAAAGCAAGCACAGTTTATGTTTAAATATCTGTCTGCTAGATTAGTTATTAAGTCTTCTATAGTATCTCCTTGTGGATTTACTTCATTTTCAAAGTATCTAGTACCTGTACAAGTTTCCTCTACAACAACCTCTGCTGGAAGGCTTTCTATTATACTGTGAAGCTTCCAGTTAGGAATAGCCATAGGTGTACCTGTTATCATAATTCTTTTCTTTCCTTCAGGTTTGCCTTGCTTTACTCTTTCATCTAATTCATCACATAGCTTATTTAACTCTTCAGTGAATCTTTTAGGATCATCATTGAATGCAATTTGTGATATTAAAAGAGAATCAAGCCCAGTTATTGGAGAAGGAGTCACCTTTCTTAAATCGTAAAGTCTTTTAAGGGCTCTTCGCTTCTTATTACAGACATCTATACCTTCCTTTAAACTTTCTACTGTAACTTTATTTCCTGTTAGCTTTTCTACCTCATCTATGAACAATTTTATTTCTTCCATCCACATGCTGTAGTCTTTATTTCTCTTCATTTGTGGAAGATCCATTACATGAACAGGCACATAGTCACTTAAGATTTCCCAAGCTTTCTTTTTACCATCACAAGTAGTTTCACCAATTACCATATCGCAAGATTGGAAGTAAGGGCATGTACCACTTACCTTTGCACCAACAAAAGCTTTTATTAGCGGACAAAGATTTCTTGGTAAATGTTTTTCACCATCTTCAACCCAAAATTGTGATCCAGCACAAAGGCCTACTGATATAGCATTAGCTGCTAATATAACTTCATCTGGTACAAATACACAAAAAGTTCCAAGCACCTTTCCGCCTTGTTTTTTATGATCTTCAAGTTCTTTTATCCTAAGTCCATGAACCTCTGAAAAAACAAAGTTAAAATAGTTCATACCTTCCGCCCTATTTTCTTGAGTTAAATATACACTTCCAAACATTTCAGGTAAGGCTGCACAAAGCTGATCATGCTTTTCTAAATCCATGTCTAATTTGCTCCACATCTCTCTGTAATCTGCCATTATTACTCCTCCTTAAAATTAGGTTTGATTAAATATTAACTTTGCTAAATATTAGGCTTCATTATATATATGTAAATGTTATTTAACCCCAATTTAACTTATCACTTGTTTCTTTTGCTACAATAGCTGCACCTATAGCTCCTGCATATCGTCCTAGCTTACTAGTTTCTACATTTTTCCCCAGCTTTTTTGCAAGACTATCTATTAAGTATGTATTTTCTGAAAGCCCTCCACTTAAAAAGTAGTTTTCATCCCTTCCATGCTTTTGGCATAAAGAGTTTACCTTTCCTGAAATAGATTCAATGACGGCAAAGGCAATATTTTCTCTCTTTTCACCACTGCCTATAAGACTTATAACCTCAGATTCTGCAAAAACGGTACACATAGAACTAATGCTTATTCCTGATCCATCTTTAGAAAGTTTGCTCATTTCCATAAGATCAAGCCCTAAGGTATTTGCCATCATCTCTAAGAATCTTCCTGTACCTGCAGCACACTTATCATTCATGGTAAAGCTTGTCATCTTACCATTTTTTATTGTTATTAACATAGTATCTTCCCCTCCGATATCGATTACAGTTGAGTCCGTTTTAATACTTTAATTTGCGACCC
>CAYYWN010000219.1:0-2782 GCA_964474485.1 uncultured Clostridium sp.
CATTAAAAATTTTACCGTTCAACTTGTATTGCTTTTCTATTTCATGAAGTAAAGAAACTCTATCCATGGAATGTATTAAGTATACCTTATCTACTAAATATTTAACTTTATTACTTTGTAAATGTCCTATAAAATGCCATCTTATCTCCTGATGAAATTCTCGAACTTTATCTTTAAATTCTTGAACTTTATTTTCCCCAAAATCTCTTACCCCAGCTTTATATGCTTCTTCCATTTCATCTAAAGATCTTGTTTTACTAACAGCAATCAAAGTAACTTCTTCAGGTATATCATTTTTTAATTTTAATACATTTTCGTATATTCCCAAAACAGTCTCTCCTTGCTATAATTTAAATATTTATTATTATATTGATAATTCTGCATTCATTGAGAAAATCCTTCATTTTTTATTTATTTTATTGATAATTTAAGTTTTTATTTTCCATTTCTCCTATGTATGCTGGAATTACAACTTCATCTTCTTCGTATATATTTACATTAATTCCTCTATTTATTAACCTTTTCAAGTAACTCTCACTACTTAATAAATATTTTTTCATAACCTCTTTATTACCAATAGCAGTTATATAAAATGGTGCTGGGGTTTTTACCCCATTAACACTTAAAAATGCCCATGAACAATAAATATCAGTGTTTGAAATAATCCTCTGTCCGTTTAATGATATAGCTTCTGCCCCTGCATTTTTCAATTCATTAACTGTTGCTATCATATCTATATCATGAATAATTCTTGATCTTATATATTCATTACTTTGTTCTGTAATTGAGTTGTTAAATTTTTCTCCTGTACCATCAACAAGAGTCATCTTGAGTCCTGGCCCCTTTACAGAAGTATATCCTAAAACTTCTTTATTTAAATTTATTTCTTGGTTTATTTCATTCACAATTTTATCCTTATCATTTTCAACATTCTTATATCCATCTAATTTTTTCTCGTTTTCAAAATAATTATTCTTAACTCTTATTACATCACTTAAGACTTGATTTTTTAAGTTAGATGCATCTTGATATTCTTTTGTGTTTAAAATGGTTCTATCTCCACCTGTACTACTTAAATTTATGTTTAAGGATATCAATATACCTATTGCAACAGCAGCTATAAAAACAACGATCTTAGGTTCATTTAATTTCATTAAATCACCTCATTAATCATGAGATTTTGCCTTTTCTATTAAAAGCCTTCTTATTATTGCGAAATTATCAAATATTCTTCCACCAAATACTATAACTGCAGCCATGTATATAGGTATTCCTAACTTATCTCCAAGATATGCTAACGCTGCTGCTAATGCCGCATTCCCAAAAAATCCTGAAATAAAAATATTTGCATGAAAGTTGTTTGACATTGAAGATCTTATCGCACCAAATACAGAATCCAAACATGCTAAAATAGCAACAGACATATATGGTGAAAATTGTGTTGGTATATTTACTTCTGGAATAAGTCCAATTAAAATACCTAGTAATAACCCTACAAATGCTATCATATTATTCACTCCTAATTATTTTACAGGTTTCATATATTCAAATTTATAACTTTTTCCAAACTTAGGTATCTCTAATTTAGAAGATTCCTCTATTTTTTTATCATAATATTGTAATGCTTGAAAATCCAATGCACCAGGGAAATTTAATCCTTGTATAAGATTTTCTTTATTTCCTATGGCTTTTATAACTATCTTATCTCTAGGCGAAATCCTCTCATCATTGATTAAAATTTGACTGTTTCCACTAGAGCTCTTTATACCTGTCTGTAATGTTACTCTCTTATCATTTATAGCTATAGCCTCAGCTCCAGAGTAGCTAAGTTCATTTACTATGTAAATAAGTTCTTCATCTCTTAAGTACTGAGCTGTAAGATTAGTTGAAAATATATTACTTTTTGGTGTTAAAGTTAATGTTATTCCTTCACCAACTACATCTACACTACCAATCAATAATCTAGTATCATCTAGCTGTTCTTTAAGTCCTTTTGTTACATCGCCATTGCTAGTTGCTGCATCCTCATATTGCTTAATCTGTTTCATTACTTCTTCATTCTTTTTTTCGTACTCTGTCTTCTCTTTCTTTAATTGTTCAATTTCTGATACTAAATCTTGAGAGTTATAAGCGTTTTTATTTAGATTTTTATTATTATCATTTAAAATTCTAAATTGATATGCTAATAGAAATCCTAGTATTTCACATACAAAGGCTACTGTTATTTGAGATGTATATTTCTTCATAATAATACCTCTTATTTTTCCATGTAAACTACCGGATGTCCTTTAAAACTGACATCTATATATCCCTTTTTATCTTGAAACTCTGGTTTTTGCTCTAATATATTTAAAGCTTGATTTAATTTATCTTTTGATTCTTCATCTGTTCCTATTCTAATTTCAATATTTCTATAATAAAATCTTATATTAAGTAAGTCTTCTAAGTTCACACAATCAAAACTAATACCTGATTTATTAACTTTAAATAAATGAGACACTTCTTTTATTACATAGTCTCTTCTCTCATTGCTATCCTCTATTACGTCTCCAGCATTAACATTTGAGTAGTCAAGTCCCATAACTCTAACAAGTTTTAATCCATCTATTTTATCCCTAATTTCTAATATTCTTAAATCCTTATCAAATACAACAAATTTATTGTTAAAAACCCCATAAAAAAAAGCTTCTCTTTCTTTCACACTAAAAAGTATGGTATTAGGAAATTCCCTTATTATCTCCAAATCTTTAAAAATAAGTAATCCCTTTATGCCCTCACCAAA
>CAYYWN010000219.1:2792-4396 GCA_964474485.1 uncultured Clostridium sp.
TGCAACATAGAAATTCTGGGTTTAGGAATTTGCCCGTTTATCTTTAAAATTTTAATAGAAGGTATCTCTTTTATTCTTTTCTAAACATCTTTTTTGTTAAAAATAAATATATTTATTCCTTCTTTTTTAAGTTATTTTTCTTATATTTATTTGGTAATCAAAATAATGGTATTTTTTATTAAAAAGGTAGTTACGTTAAAATAAGGAGCTTTTATAGCTATGGTTACAAGTATTGCTATAATAAAAATTACAAAAAATACAGCTCTCCTTATATTTCGTCTTATTCTTCTTTTCTTTAATTTTTCCTTAGAATAAGGGTTTTCTAACTTCTTCTTCATAATTTCCCCCCAAAGTGCTGCGTATATGTATATTTTTTATTTCTTAAATTTCAATTCTTATTTTTTCATGCATAATTTATAAGCATATATATTTATATCATATCATTTATAGTAACTTATTTCATTAAAAAATTCTTAAAATTTGATTAAATAATATATACAATTTGAATAAAAAATAAACTTAGAATCAATATAAAATATATTGATTCTAAGTTTATTACTCTAAATTCCTTGATATATTTAGTAATATTCCCATTGCTGCCAAGTTAATCACCAAAGAAGTTCCTCCATAACTTATAAATGGAAGAGGCACTCCTGTTACTGGCATAGATCCTGTTACAACAGCTATGTTTATTATAGCTTGAAGTGCTATAATTGATGTTATACCTACTGCAAGTAGAGTTCCATAAGTATCTTTAGAATTTTGAGCTATTGATATTCCTCTCCATATAAAGACTATAAAAAGTGCAATTATAAATAAACATCCTATCAACCCTAATTCTTCACCTATTATTGCAAATATAAAATCATTATGTGGCTCCGGCATATAAAAGGCTTTTTGTCTTGAATTTCCTATTCCTAAACCTAGTAACCTTCCTGAACCTAATGCATACAAAGACTGAATAAGTTGATATCCATTTCCAGCAGCATCTTTCCAAGGATCCAAAAAGTTAAGCATTCTAGCTCTTCTATAGTCAGCTGAAAATGCTAAAGCAAGAACTCCTGATAAAAGTACTGGTCCTACAAAACCAAATATATGTTTAGCCCTTGCTCCTGCTACAAACATAATGATAATTGTAACCATCATTATTATAGTTGCTATACTAAGGTTTTTCTCTAAAAGTATTAATCCTGCAAAAAAACCTGAAATACATAAGTATGGAATAACACCTTTTTTAAATTCCTTCATTTTTTCACCCATATTAGACATGCTTGCTGCTGTAAAAAGAACAATAGCATATTTGGTCATTTCAGAAGGTTGAAATGACATTGGGCCAAGTTTTATCCATCTTCTTGCTCCATTTACATCTGGAAAAAAGAATACTGCTATTAATAAAATTATACATACTCCTAGTATCCAAAACCCATGCTTCTTATACTTATGATAGTCTATACTCATGGTAACTAACATAGCTATAAACCCCAAAATTCCGAACACCAATTGTCTCTTAAAAAAGTACATACTATCTTGGTATAATTTATTATGAAGTGCAAAATATGAACTTGCACTATATACCATTACAATACCAATAGAAAGAAGTATCA
>CAYYWN010000220.1:0-4392 GCA_964474485.1 uncultured Clostridium sp.
TTTAATTATATTGTCAATGGATCTTTCTCCTAAAAGTAGAAAAGAGTTTTTAAAATATTGCCATGAAAAAGGTATAAAGTGTATTGAATGTTACTCAAAAGAAGAGCTTGGAAATAGTGTTGGAAGACAAGAAATAAATATTCTAGCAGTATTAAATAAAAACATGAGTGATAAATTAATGGACTCTTATAAAGGTTAAATTATGTGTAATCTTTTAAAGAATTAATTTCGGGGGTGAATAAATTGTCAAAGATAAGAATTTATGAATTAGCAAAGGAATTGGAAGTTACTAGTAAAGAACTTATCAGCTTATTAATGGATGAATTTGGTGTAGAAGTTAAAAATCATATGAGTGTCATTGATGATGAAGAGGCTAACTTAATAAAAGAACTGATTGAAGAAAGAGCAAAGGCTGAAAAGAATAAAGAAGCCAATGAAGAAAACCAAGCTAAAACTATAGTAGAAGAATATGAAGAAATAATTTCAGAAGAAATAAATAAGCAAGTTAAAAAATCTAAAATTAAGAATAAAAGAGGCGATACAAGACCTCGATATTCGGAAGAGGAAGGCTCAAATATGGAAGAAAATTCAGTGGAAGATAAGATTATAATAGAAATAGGAAGTAACATCACAGTTAAGGATTTCGCAGAGAAAATTGATAAACCTATAGTGGAGGTTATAAAAGCTTTAATATTTAGTGGGGTCATGGCAGCAATAAATCAAGAAATTGATTTTAAAACTGCTGAAAAGGCAGCTGAAAAGTTTGATATATCACTAGTATTAAAAGAAGAAGAATTAGAAAAATTAGAAGAAGTAAATATAGAAGAGGATACAGAAGCAGAAAAAAGACCTCCTATAGTTACTGTAATGGGACACGTTGATCACGGTAAAACTTCTTTATTAGATGCTATAAGAAAAGCTAAAGTAACTGAAAATGAAGCAGGTGGAATAACTCAGCATATAGGAGCTTATACTGTAGAAGTAAGTGGAGAAAAGATAACATTTTTAGATACTCCAGGCCATGAAGCCTTTACAGCGATGAGATCTCGTGGAGCACAGGTTACAGATGTTGTAATATTAGTAGTAGCAGCAGATGATGGAATAATGCCTCAAACAAAAGAAGCTATAAATCACTGTAAGGCAGCTAATGTTCCTATGGTGGTTGCTATAAATAAAATGGATAAACCATCAGCTAATCTTGACAAAGTAAAACAAGAACTTTCAGATCATGGTTTAGTTCCAGAAGAATGGGGCGGAGACACTATATGTGTTCCTGTATCAGCTCGTTCAAAGGAAGGTATAGATACATTACTTGAAATGGTACTACTTTCCTCTGAAATTTTAGAATTAAAAGCAAATTCTAAGAGAAAAGCTATAGGGACAGTTATAGAAGGCCAATTAGATAAAGGAAGAGGACCAGTAGCTACATTATTAGTTCAAAATGGTACTTTAAGTGTAGGAGATGCTATATTAGTTGGTAGTACTTATGGAAGAATAAGAGCTATGTTTGATGATAAAGGTAAAAACATTAAATCAGCAGGCCCTTCAATTCCAGTAGAAGTTTTAGGACTTTCTGAAGTTCCATCAGCAGGAGATAGGTTCCATGAAGTAAAAGATGAAAAGACAGCTAGAAATATGGCTCAAACAAGAAAAGATAAAGATAAAGAAAGATACCTTCAAGCATATCATAGAGTATCTTTAGAAGACTTATATAGTCAAATTCAAGAAGGAAAGATAAAGGAATTAGGGGTTATAATAAAAGAAGATATGCAAGGTTCAGTAGAAGCTATAAAACAATCCTTAGAGAAATTATCTTCAGAAACTGTTAAAGTGAGAGTTCTTCATGGAGCAGTAGGAGCTATTACAGAAACTGATATAAGTCTTGCAGCAGCTTCAAATGCCTTGGTAATTGGATTTAATGTAAGACCAGATGGAAATGCAATAACTCTAGCAGAAAAAGAAGATGTAGATATAAAAACTTATAGAATAATATACGACGCTATTGAAGATATTAGAACAGCAATGATTGGAATGTTAGAACCAGAATATAAAGAGGTTGTACTTGGGAAAGCTGAAGTTAGACAGATTTATAAAGTATCTAATCTTGGTACTATTGCGGGTTGTTATATAATAGATGGTAAAGTAACAAGAAATAGTGATGTAAGAATAATAAGAGAAGGAATAGTTATATTTGAATCTAAATTAGCATCACTAAAGAGATTTAAAGATGATGCAAAAGAAGTCAATACAGGATATGAATGTGGACTTAGTATTGAAAAGTATAATGACCTTAAAGAAGGCGACATAATAGAAGCCTACACTATGCAAGAAATAAAAAAAGATAAATTATAAAAGGAGGGATTGTATTGGCTAATTACAGAGGTGGAAGAATTAACGAAGAGATGAAAAAGGAAATTAGTGATATAATCCGAAATCATCTTAAAGATCCTAGAATAAATGCTATGGTAAGTGTTACAGATGTTAATGTCACTAAAGACTTACAGTATGCTAAAGTTTATATTAGTATCTTTGGGAATGAGGCGGAAAAAAAGGAAACTTTAGAAGCTCTAAAAAATTCTTCTGGATTTATAAGAAAAGAGATAGGCAAGAGAATTAATCTTAGACATAACCCAGAAATTTTAATTGAACTAGATACAAGTATAGAACATGGGATGCATATAGAATCTTTATTACAAAAGATAAAGGAAAATAAAAATGAATAAAATTGTTGAAAGTATCTTAAATTCAGATTCTATTGCGATAACCTATCATCAGTCACCAGATGGCGATGCTTTAGGTAGTGCTCTTGGATTGATGCTTGGACTAAGGAAAATTGGTAAAGAAGCCTATATTATATCAAGGGACAAAGTTCCTGGTATATATAGGTTTCTGCCTAATACAGAAGAAATAAAAGAGAATATTAGTTGTCCTAAGAAGAATACTCATTGCGTAATAGTATTAGATTGCGGAAATGTAGAAAGAATTTCTGGTAAAATAGATAAGTCTAAAATTAATCCTGTCATTAACATAGATCATCATCTTTCAAATAGTAGGTATGGTGATGTTAATTATATTGATACTATGGCACCTGCCACAGGTGAGATAGTTTATACTCTTTTAAAAAAGTTGGATGTAGTTATAGATACAGATATTGCTAAATGCTTATATACAGCTATAATTACCGATACAGGTTCTTTTAAGTATTCAAGTACAACAGCTACGACACATGGAGTTGCAGGTGAACTTATAAAAACGGGTATTGATTTTCCATTAATTCATAGAATTATATTTGAAAATAAACCACTTAGGAAGTTAAAGCTTTATGGTCAGCTATTAGATAAAATTGAGCTATTTCTAAATGATAAATTAGCTATTATTGCTATGAATAAAGAACAATCTACATTATTAGAAGATAATTCTGAAATAATATCACTTCAAATGCAAATAGATACTATTGAAGTAGGTGCATTTTTAAAAGAAGTAGATGAGGGTATAAAAATAAGTTTAAGATCTAAAGATAAAGTTGATGTACGAGCTATCGCTGAGGTTTTTGGTGGCGGTGGTCATGAAAAGGCATCTGGACTTTTGTTAAGAGATGTTCATGATATAGAAAAGGCTAAGAAAACATTAATAAACATTTTAGAAAAAGAGTTGATATAATGAATGGGGTTATTAATATTTACAAGCCCGAAGGAATGACTTCCTTCGATGCAGTAAGAAAAGTTAGACATATAAGCAAAGAAAAAAAGGTTGGGCATATTGGAACTTTAGATCCATTAGCTAAAGGTGTATTACCAATATGTCTAGGAAAAGCAACAAAGATTGTTGAATACCTTATGAGTGAGTCTAAAATTTATAATGTTGAACTAGAATTAGGATTAGAAACTGATACCTACGATAGAGAAGGTAAAATTACTTCTAAGAAATCTACAGAACATATTAATGAAAAAGACATTACAAATGTTATAGAATCATTTATAGGAGAAAGCTATCAAGAACCACCTATGTACTCTGCTCTTAAAGTAAACGGTAAAAAACTTTACGATTTAGCTCGTGAAGGAATAGAGATAGAAAGAGAAAAGAGAAAGATAAATATAGAGTGTATTGAAATAAAAGAAATTAACATACCTTTTGTAACATTTAAAGTTGTTTGTTCAAAAGGAACATACATTAGAAGCTTATGTAAAGATATTGGAAGCTTATTAAATTGTGGTGCTATGATGTCTAAATTAGAGAGAGAATCTACAGGTAACTTTGTGAAATCTAAATCTATAAATGTGCTAGAATTAACGGAAGAAAATATAAAGGATTATTTATTACCTATGGAGGCTGTGTTAGATTATCCTACTATAGAAGTAAGTGATAAATTTTCAAGTCTTCTTATAAATGGTG
>CAYYWN010000221.1:0-4372 GCA_964474485.1 uncultured Clostridium sp.
TACAATTACAGCTATACCGGAAGGTCCATATCCCTCATAAATTATTTCTTCATATATAACACCACTTAAGTCCCCAGTAGCCTTTTTTATAGCCCTAGTTATAATATCTTGAGGCATATTATTAGCCTTAGCTTTTGCAATAACATCTCTAAGTTTAAAGTTTATATCCGGACTCGGACCCCCTGATTTAGTTGCCACCATTAATTCTTTACCTATTTTAGTGAATATTTTACCTCTCTTAGCATCTGCCTTTCCCTTTTTAGCTTGTATATTGTGCCATTTTGAGTGCCCTGACATAAAATTTCCTCCTAACTTCAAATAAATATTTATCTTTTATTATCCTACACTATTATATCACAAAACCTTTATTTTCTTCAATAAGGTATTATACGTAAAACTTGTAAGGATAGTAGTGAGATTTTACAAAGCTAGACTATAACCTATATGTTCTTAAATAACCTATTATCTTGTTTGAAAAATATATCCTTTTCACCTTTTATTATGGTGGCCTTGCCACTAGTAGCATCCATAATTTCAGTTTCAATAATTTCTGCTTTTTCTATCTCACAATATATAGTAATCTCTACTTTATCTGTATATGATGCCTCTTCAATATGCCATTCATTCTCATTACATATAAACTGTATTTTACCTAATGCTTCATATGCTAAAATAAACTTTAAAAGAATCCCACTTACTTTTTCTACTATTCCTGATTTTTTAATAGCTAAGCTAGCACCTTTCGTATAAGCTCGTATAAGACCTCCTGCGCCTAAAAGTGTCCCCCCAAAATATCTAGTTACAACAATTACGCAATCAGTAACACCATTTTTTTTAATTACCTCTAAAATAGGTATTCCAGCAGTACCTTGAGGCTCACCATCATCGCTATATCTTTGTATCTCAAGATTTTTTCCAACTACGTACGCATAAACATTGTGTGTAGCATCTTTATGCTTAGACTTTATATGTTGAATAAAAGCCCTTGCTTCCTCTTCTTTTTCTATTCTTTTAATATAACCAATAAAAAGGGACTTTTTCTCTTCAAACTCATCACTAGCTTCCTGTTTTACCGTTATATATTTCAAAATTATCCCTCTTTCTTAATTGTAATATACCGTAATATCTTAGTGTTTGTTTTTTCATATTACTTCTATTAATTCTTTAATATAATTATGTGTAATTCTCCTACCCAGGATTATCGTGGATAAACTTGTAACATTAACTATGTTGACCACGAAGCCATTCACTTCTATAAGT
The DNA here is from genome assembly GCA_964474485.1 of uncultured Clostridium sp. Lineage (GTDB taxonomy): Bacteria > Bacillota > Clostridia > Clostridiales > Clostridiaceae > Clostridium_L. The sequence goes on from CAYYWN010000221.1 coordinate 1,261, forward strand.
TGTGGTAGTTCACATATTAAACTATGTAACTAAATAAAGTATACATTTTCTTTAATTATATAATTCCCCTTTAAATCATTGTAATCTCTAAAATCTTTTTTTATGAGATTCTTTTTCCAAAGTTCATTTAATATATCTTCTATATCTATTTCATAATTTTCAAATAATGGATCATTTTTTATTTCTTCTGCACTTAAAAAGTTATCCTTTATTCTCATAAATTCAAGAAGTAATCTGGTACTCTCTTTTATATCCTTGTCTAAAGATAACTTCAAAAATTCTAAAGTATCTTGCACTATTTTAACGGAATCCTCTTTACTAAAAAACAACTTATCAACACAATCTTTAAATTCATCATTAAGATTCATGGCCATAGAAGTAGCATCTTTGCTTATCATATAACCGTTACAATTCACATAAAGTCTTGCAAAATCCTCGATAGCCCTAACTGCAGTACTATAAGCCACATATACTCCATCATTGCTTAAATATTTTTTGCAAACATCTATACTTTTAAGAGTCCGTCCAAGATACACCATATTCCATCTTTCTCTATCTAAATCTGGGTAATATCTGCCATTATTATATCTTGTAGTCACGTCTAAGTCTTTTGAAAATACTAATCTTGAAGAGGCAAATATCCTATGGATAAAGCCTCCCCTAAGGTCACTTTCGTGAAGCTGCAAAAACTTCCCTTTACTCATAAGCTTTATGTGTACAGCTACACCCTTCTCCTGTGTATATATATTTGTAATTTCATTAGAGTAATCTTTCAATATAACAAAAAGATCTATATCTGATTCCTCCCAAAAGTCCCCTGTAACCATACTTCCAAAAACCATAACAGCTAAAATATTTTCACTTGGTTTCATTTTATCCATTAACGAATTAAAAGCCTTTTGATATTTCAATATGATATTATCCATGCCTTCTCTTCCCCTTTTATAATCATCTACATTTACTATAAATATAATTAAATGACAAACGCTAGCTTTATTTAAGGAATTGCCTACATTTATTGTAAACTTCATCATCAACTTCAGCTTTTATATACGTTCCTTCATTTTCATAAGTAGACTCTATTATTTTAGAATTTCTGTGTAAATATGCTACTACGGATTGCTCACTATAAGGTATTATATATTCTGCTCTTTTCAACTTATTAGGTAATCTTTTTGCAATAGTTTCTAGTAATAATTCAAGATTTATGTTTTCTTTAGCTGATATTGAAATAATCTCATACTTTTCCTTATAAATATTGATTAAATCTTCTAATTCTTCCTTACTTATATTGTCTATTTTATTTAATGCAAGTATCATCGATTTATCTTTTGCACCTAGTTCACTCAATACCTCTTCTACTGCCTGTATTTGTTCCTTAACATACTCTGCTGATGAGTCTACCACATGTATTAAAACTTCAGAATAAATTACCTCTTCTAAAGTAGACTTAAATGCTTCTACCAACTCATGAGGCAATTTTCTAACAAATCCTACAGTGTCAGTTAGCGTAATTAGTCTATTATCTAAAAGATTAATAGCTCTTGTTGTAGTATCCAATGTTGCAAATAACATGTCTGCTTCAAAAACCTTTGATTTCTCAATAGAATCCTTTGGCATCGCCATATCATATAAGGCATTTCTTAGTGTAGACTTTCCTGAGTTAGTGTAACCTACTAAGGATATCTGTGGTATATTTTGTTTATTTCTTTTTTCTCTTTGAGTTTCCCTAGTCTTCTTAATTTTAGAAAGTTCTGCTGTTAGATCATATACTGTTTCTCTTATATGTCTTCTATCTGTTTCTAATTTTTTTTCTCCAGGTCCTCTTGTTCCTATTCCACCACCGGTTCTTGAAAGTATAGCACCAAGACCTGTCAGCCTTGAAAGTCTATATTTCAATTGTGCAAGTTCTACTTGTATTTTTGATTCCTTTGTCTTAGCTCTTGTAGCAAATATCTCTAATATCAATGTAGTTCTATCTATTACTTTACACCCAATAGCTTCTTCAAGATTCCTTACTTGAGATCCTGAAAGCTCATCATCAAATATTATTACATTAGCTCTTAATCCTTGCCTCAATAAAGCTATTTCTTCCACTTTACCTTTTCCGATGTAATAGGTTGGATCTATCTTACTTCTATTTTGAAATACACTAAAAAGCACAGGAATATCACAGGCTTTTGCTAATTGACCTAGTTCATCTAAACTTTCTTCTGTATCAGCTCCAACTATAATTGCCTTTTCCCCATTATCCTCTTCTATTTCGTTACTTTCAATTATCTTCTCTATATTCTTAACCTTATTTATAAAATCAAAATCTAAACTTTCTTTTAAAGTTAATCCTTCCACAAGTTCTGGTATTAATAAGTTATCTTTAACATCACAAAACCCAACACTTATATCAGTAAGCTTTTCATTAAAAATACCTATAGCAACTATACAATCTAGCTTTAATTTAAGTAAAGCAGAGTTATCAATTGCAGATAATCTTGAATTTCCGTTTGGATGGGTATGTATTATCCTCACCCCTGAAAGTTTCTTTTCTTTTATATTAATCATAGGTATTTCTACAGTGCTACTATCTCCTATAGCAACACCTACAACCTTACCTTTTCTATCTATAGCAACACTTATTTCTCTTCCTAAATGAGAGCTACTATCTACTAAAATATTTAAAATCTCTTCAGTAAATAACATATATTTTGGCAAAGTCATTTCATTGATACCTTCTAAATTGTCTAGTATACTTTTTTTTACACCCTCTATACTTCCATATATCATAATTTCCACTCCTTTTATAAGTATTTTAAAAATAAAATATTTATTTATAATAAACATATTTGGAAAATTGAAATATATTGTTCAAAGTCAATTCTATTATACTTCTCAACTTTCATATAATTTTATACCATAAAAACATGATTGTAAATAGACTAGACCATGATTACCATCTAAAATAACCTATAAATAATATTTTAAAAATATAAATTTACTTTATATCTTTTTCCTAAATAAAATGCTCTATTTAAAACAAATTTCTCGAATTTAGCTATTATATTTATAATCCTAAATAAAAAGTCTTGAAATTGGAACTTTTAAAAGGTATATTAAT
>CAYYWN010000222.1:0-4317 GCA_964474485.1 uncultured Clostridium sp.
CCGCCAGGAAGAATAATCATAGCAAGGTTGTCGAAGTTTTGATAATTACCTATACAATAATCAACTTCTGCTTTGATACCACCCATTGATACTTTTGGAATGGTATCAGTTGAAATTGTTTTTACAACATAGTCTGAAAAAGAATTTGTCACTGCAATGGCATAGCCTGCTTCCCAATCACACCAACGGTCTGTTAATAAAACTAATATCTCATTTTTGTTATTTGACATAATTATCTTCCTCCCAAGGTTATATAAATAATATTAAATTCTCCATATAATACAGTTGTGACGCAAGGTATGAAGAATGTATACTAAAAATTATGTTCATAACCTAAAATAATATCTTTTGCTCTTTGAGTTATATTAATAATACCTTTGTGAGCATATCCACAAAATAAACTGTATTTGTTATTCTCATTAATCAAAAGGTTTATCTCATGCTGAAATCATCTATTTTCATAATTCCACCTACGAATATAAATCTGTTATTACTAATTTATATTCTTTTTCATATAATATCGTTTATGTTCCAAAGGACAATCTTCTAATACACCAAAAACCTCATATCCATGTTTAAGATAAAAATCTTTTGCTTGAAAATCAAAAGTGTCTAAATGAATTAATTTACACCCTTTTTCTTTTGCAATTTTCTCTACTTCATTTAAAAGTGTGGACCCATACCCACATTGTCTATACTCCTCTTTAACCCACAAAATGTCTACATACAGGCAATTCCAACAATATAACTCACTATTTATCCCTGCTAATATATCTCCATTTAACCCTTTTATAACTCTATTAATTGAAACAAACGATGGCTCTTGAGTAAAAGGAGCTTTAGATAAATTATATTCAACTATACCATTAACAACTAAATCCGCTTCTTCTCTTGTACTTTTATCAATAATAAAATTTTTCATATTAAATTCCCCCTATCAGATCTAAGTCTTTAGTTCACCATGAACTACAATGGGTTAGAAAATTATATTTTAGTCCCATACTAAATATAACATAAATAATGGATCAATTTCTAAATTTATAATAAAATATTATGATAACTTAGATGAAGGAATCTATATACTAAATCCAACGGAATAATAGATATATTACAAAGATTATTTCCAGGTACTATTATATTTTATAAACGTATCTATCATATATACTCTATATTTTCAATATATTTCTGCTATAATTAAATAAGGGTAACTAAACAGGTTGGGTATTACAATTTTCTTAATAAGACTAAATTTTAGTTATTCTAAGATGCAAAAAATAAAACATAAGGTTCCAATTCACAAACTTATTATTGAAAGCGAGGATATGCTAAATGAAAAATAAAATTATTTTTATACTTTTAATAAGTGTTATAATTACTGGGTTATTTTCCCCAGTAAGTGTAAGGGCAAAGGATGAAAATAAGCGTATAGTAACTTTGGGTGCAGATTTAACAAAGGCCCAAAGACTTCAGATGCTAGAAAGATTTGAGGTAACAGAAAATCAAATAGAAAAAGATGAAATTAAAGAAGTAGAAGTAACTATACAAGATATAAGAGAGCAACTCCGCATGGATACTAGTAAACCTGTAGCTAAGGGCAGCGTTTCTATTTCTAGCTGTTATGTTGAGGTATTGTCTAAAGGAAAAGGTATAAGTGTAACCACAAATAATTTAACAGAAGTAAATAAAAACATGCTATCTAATGCCATTGTAACCTCTGGAATAACAGATGCAAAGGTAATAGCAGATGCTCCTTATAAGGTAACAGGAACTGCTGCACTTGCAGGTATACTGAAGGGATTCGAACAATCTATGGGTAAAGAATTACCTTTAGAAAATAAAGAGGTCGCAAGAGATGAAATAAATGTAACTAAATCTTTAGGGAATGAAATAGGACCAGATAAAGCTGCTTCATTAATAAATGATGCAAAAACAGAAGTGATAAAAGAAAAACCTAAAGATAAACAAGACATAGTAGGAATAGTGGACAAAACTGCTGATAGATATGAGGTTAAGCTATCCGAAAGCCAGCAACAAAGCATCACAGAGCTTTTAACAAAATTAAATGATTTAGATTTGAATTATAAAGATCTAAAAGGTACTTTGTCTAAGTTAAATGATACAATGACAAAGAGTTTAGAAAAGTCAGGAGTCATTTTACAAGAAAATAACACTTTATTAAAAAAGATTTCCAGACAACTAGATAGGTTTGGAAGCTTTATTAAAGGAATATTTAATAAAGACTCAATAGATAAGATAGAGCCTGCTGATATAGAAATTAAAAAGACACAAATTAAAGACACCATAGATGATATAATTGAAAAAGTACCAACGAAGTAATATTTAAAGAGGGTTTTGGTAAGCAATATAACTTACAGGCTATTCATTTATAAAGTAAAAATTAATTAATATAAGTTAAATAACTTATAAAGACTATGAACTTAGATATTTATTCTAAGTTCATAGTCTTTTTATATTATACTATTTAGTTGATTTCATGGCGGATACTTCTGCAGCCATGATATATTCTCCAACCTTTAAGTTATGTCCCCATTTTTCAGCATATTCTTTAGATACCTTTTTGGTATTGATATTAATATCATTAAAACCAGCCTTTTCAAAATAACCTTTTAATTCTTCCACGGAAGATGCACCAGTAACTCATCCACAGTAAAGTTTTTCATCTTGCTTCATTTCAGATGTTAATTCTTTCATAAGAACTATATCAGAGATTGCAACTCTGCCACCTTTTTTTAACACACGATAAGCTTCATTATAAACCCTTTGCTTATTTGGTGATAGATTTATAACACAATTAGAGATGATTACATCTGCTGTATTATCAGCCACAGGCAGATTTTCGATTTCACCTAATCTAAAGTCTACATTTTTATATTGGTGCCTTTTGCAACTTCGTCTTGCACTAGTTATCATCTCTGATGTCATATCTACCCCTATAATGTATCCATTAGCTCCAACCTTTTTTGAGGCTAAAAAGCAATCAAAACCACCACCACATCCAAGGTCTATAACGGTTTCACCTGACTTTATCTTAGCTATTAGTTGAGGATTACCACATCCAAGTCCCATATTAGTCTCCTCTGGAGCCCCTAATATCTCTTCGTCAGAATAACCTATTTTGCGAGAAATCTCTAAGGCTGATTTTTTTAATGATAACTCATTACTATCACAACAGCCAGATTTTTTTGAATTAGATATAGCAATCTTTTTATAACTATCACGGACTAAATTTCTAACATCTATTTTTTTAATATCACTCATTTTACAATCCCCTTTTAATATCTCGAATAGTTTAGGCTAAACGGATTTATTTTAATTCTTCTAAAGTTGATAAAATATCCAAAACCTTATAATCTACAATACTATAATGAGTCCACATGCCTCTTTTTTCAGATTTTAAAATGTTAGCTTCCTTTAAAATTTTAAGGTGTTGAGATAAGTTAGACTGACTAAACTCTACATCTTCATTTAATTTACATACACAAAGCTCCCCTAAAGATAATTTTTTTACTATTTTTAATCTTATAGGATGAGCCAGAGCTTTGAGAATCTTAACTTGACTTTCCATAAAAATCTCCTAAACCTTATTTTTTAATGTATATTAGTATATAATTATATACTAATATACTAATAAGATCTTGTCAATAATATTATGAGTAACTTGTTATAATTAATATCCACCAATATTTAGAGAGTATATTAAATTAAAATAAGAATATAACTACAATTACTTTATTATCCCGGGTGAATTACGAATATACCTACAATTCAAGTTTTATGATATAATTTACAGAATGTAATCAAATACTTTGCTTTGAAAGTATAGTATGTTACAAAACTTAAAGTAAAAAGGGAGAATATATTTTGATAGGAACTAAAAGAGATAATATAAAGATAGGATCAAAGGTAACAGTAGTGCAAAAGCAAGATCAGCGCTCAGGAAAGCTTACAGAAGGCACTGTTAAAAGGATCCTTACAAATTCACAAAATCATCCACGTGGGATAAAAGTAATGTTAGAAAGCGGTATTGTAGGAAGGGTAACTGAAGTATTTTAATTAATATAAAGCACCCTAGCGTAATAGTTAATCTAACTACTAAGCTAGGGTGCTTTAATAATTTAGTAGAATCATATTTTAAATTACTTTTAAATATTACATTTACCTACATATTACTATCATCAACAGCATCTAACCACTGCTTAACTGGTGTTATAACACTTTCGATGCATCCATCTTTAAATGGATTATTTAAATTAGCATACTTAGTAAGCTCTAAGAAAGACTTGCTTCCACCAACTT
>CAYYWN010000223.1:0-4291 GCA_964474485.1 uncultured Clostridium sp.
GATGTAGAATTATCTACACAAAAGATAGTACTAGAAGAAAATAAAACTACTATAAGTAAGCAACAAGCTACTATAAACGCTATGGATCATGCTATCAAATTAAAGGTGGATAATCAGACCTTTAACAATTTTAAATCTACCACAGAAGGCAATATAGTTACTGTAACCACTAATTTAAATAAGGCTACAAGTAGCATAGAGGTATTGCAAAAGGAAATAGCTTTAAAAGTAGAACAAACTGATATAAATAAGGTTTCAGAGTTAGCTACCGCCATGTCTAATGGCAAGATGTTGTATAAAAACCCTACATTTACACCATTTTCAAGGGAAAACCCTACGGACACATATAATGGTATTAAGGCTTATAATAACTCGGGCAATAATCTTGTAAACTTAATGACAATAGAAGATACGTTAGCCCCTAACCCAAACAAGCAAGTGATACAGGTAAAGACTACAGGTGTAGCTACCCCAGGGCATGGTGGTTTTTATTTTGGAACGCAATCAAGGGCTAACGCTATTTTCGTGACTAGGATTATAGCAAAAATACCAATTGGGTTTAGTTTGGTTTTTGCTTCTAATGGATATGGCACTGGAGGTACCCAAAAATGGTTGACCCCCGTTGCTGGTACGAATAAATGGGAAGAATATATTTGTAAAGTAACTTGTGGTAATAGTGGGGCATTTTCATCTACCAACTTCTTTTATCTTATTGGTTCAGCCTTTACACCTACACCGCATAGATCTTTAATTTGGCACCTTGCATATGCTACAGTTTTTGATACAACTGACACAGACCCCGATTATGGAGTAGCCATATCTAGCGTAGAAACTAAAATAAACACTAAGGTTGGGGAGATAAATGTATCTTTAGATGGTATAACAAGCCGTGTAGGCAAGACAGAGAGTGCCACAACTACAGTAGATGGCAAAGTGACAGAACTATCTACTAGAGTAGCTACAGCAGAGCAAAAAATAACACCTGATGGTATAGTTGCAACTGTTAGAAATAACGCAGCTTATAAGGGTGATTTAAATGGCAAGGCAAGCACTACATCTATGAGCAATGTCGAGAGTAGTATAAAGCAACTATCAGGACAAATTGCATTAAAAGTTGAAGCAAATGGGGTTAAATCCTTAATAGAACAAAACCCTGCAAGTGTACAAGTTGCATTTAATAATATAAGTGCCAATGTGCAAAATAAAGCTGGAGTATTTACAATAAGAAATGGAGCATTACAGATTATATCCGAAAGTGGTAGAACTGCTTTTAAAGTAGATACGGACGGATATATTTATAATGAGTATGGCGTAGGTACTATAGTTCAGCCAGGGAAAATAATATCCGTATTTGGAAAGACAATGGCTGACGATAAATGTTCAACCCTGTTACGGGCGTTTGGTTTGTGGCATGAGAGCGTAGACAGTAAGTATAATATGAGAATAGGAAGTAAGTCTGAGATATGGTTTAAGGACCTGAAAGATGACTTTCAAAACATTCGGGCACAATGGGCAATGGCTAGTCAATTTCGGACCACATACAATAATGATGCAGGTGTGATCTTAAGAGATAATTGCGTGGATAGTGGTACAGGTAGACTATGGCTTAACTGGGCTGGTGGTAGTTCTGGTAATATATCAAAAACCCTTGTGGGTGACGGTATGAATGCCGGTGCCTATGGGGACTTGTATTGTGGTTCTTTGTATACGCATGGTACTAAAAACAGAGCCGTAGAAACTGAACATTTTGGTACTAGAGCTTTAGGGGCGTATGAAACACCTACGCCTTATTTTGGGGATATAAGTAGACAAATCTTTGAGGTGAAGGACGGGCAATGTATAGTGCCTATAGATCCTATCTTTAAGGAAACAATCACAGATACAGGAGAGTACCAAGTATTCCTTAGTAAGTATGGAAAAGGTGATATATGGACAGCAGAAATGTATCCTACTTATTTTATAGTTAAGGGTACTAATATTAAGTTTTCATGGGAGCTAAAAGCTATTCAGCGTGGATATGAAAATAATAGATTGGAACAAGTGCAAATATAAAGGTAATAGGGAAGTGCAACATGGATGGAGAGGTTTTAAAAATAGCAATAAGTCAGGGGCTGGGGTATACATTATTTGTATGGCTCTTTTTTTATACCCTAAAGAAACAAGAACAGAGAGATAATAGGAGCGAAAAAAGAGAAGAGAACTATCAGCAGATCGTGCAAGAGCTAACTAGTAAGTTAAGTCTAATAGAAGATATAAAGTGTGATGTAAAAGAAGTTAAAGATTATATATTTAAAAAATAAAAGGTGGTAATAAAATGGATTTAATAAAATTTGTTCCCGAGCAACTACTTATATTGGTAGCGGGGTTATATGTAATAGGAATATTCCTTAAGAATAGTCCTAAAGTATTAGATTGGTCAATCCCATGGGTTTTGCTTGTTGTAGGTATTGTAGGATCTATAACATTACAACAAGGTATTACAGCATTAGCAGTATTCCAAGGAATAGTATGCACAGGTACAGCAGTTTTAACTAATCAATTAATAAAGCAAACATCAAACAAAGAACAATAAAAAGATTATTTTGATTAGTTAATAGGATGTTGAAATTATTATAAAAATAATTCCACTTATTATAAAAAGTATAGAATTACTATATTTATCTGTTTCTTTGGAATAACCAATATAATTAGGAATAAAACGCATACTTAAGCCTAGCAATGTAGTCATAAAGCCCACAGATAATAAAAAGAATTTTGAACTTTTAGTTAAGATGGTAATTACTAAAATAGGTATAATGTAAATTAATATTGCTATGAATTTTAATTTTGGATTCTTATTCATTTATTCACCACTCCTTAATCTAAAATGACTTAATAGAGTAATTATACTATTTTAACAACTTAAAATATACCATTATATTGAAATTTTACTGAAGCAAATGCGAGAACAAAAATATTTACAATGTCAGATTTAAGAAGAAAATAAGTAGAGAGTTTAATTACTCTCTTTTTTAAATTTAAAGGAGGAATATTTATGAGTATAAATAAAGTAGCACAAGATTATGGACATGGAGTTAATCCAGATAGAGGAGCAGTAGGGATAATAACAGAGGAATCGGTAATAAATAATATAGCAAGTCATGTAGATGTACAGCTTCAAGACCGAGGAGTTGAAGTTGTATGGACTAGACCTACATCAGCAAGTAGTGTTAATAATTCTTTGAATCAAAGGATTTCCAAGGCTAATATTAATGGTGTAGATCTATTCATATCACACCATGCAAATAAGGCCAGAGGCAATGGACATGAGATATGGGTAATAGGATTAGGTGGACAAGCAGAAGAATATGCAAGAAAGGTAGATAGAGCATTAACTGAATTAGGTAGTAATTCTAGAGGTATAAAAGTAGGTAATTTAGCGGTGCTTAGGGGAACTAATGCACCAGCTATATTAATAGAGTACTTTTTCTTAGATACCCAATCTAACGTAGATTTTTACAATAGAGTTGGTGCTTATGCTTATGCCAAGGCAGTTGTAAGGGCTATATTAGGAGATGAACCACAAGTAGAAGAGCATATAATAGAAGATAATCCTATTATGTGTGGAACTATAAAAGTAGGTTCTTTATTAAATGTAAGAAGTGAAGCTTCAACAAGTTCACCTATAATAGGACAATTCAGCAATGGGGAAAAAGTTAAAATAGATAAGAGATATAGTACAGATACTTTTTATAGTATCTACTATGGGAATAGTGGAGGATTTATTCATAAGGATTATGTAAGACTAGATTAGTCAAGAGCCTAGGGGAAACTCTAGGCTTTCTTTTTTTGACTAAAAGCTTGCCCTATTATTAGAAATGATTTACAATAAAATAAAAAGAAACCACTTTAGCTGCTAATTATTCGGTGGTTTCTAAAGAATGAATTTATTTGATAGTCTACACTTTTGTTATACTTAATATTTATTTAAATACATAACTAGAATAATGGGGGATAAGATATGTTTACTGACATACCGTTAAGTTTTAAAGATAAAAATGAAGATTACTTAGTTGTAGCGAAATTACAACAATTCTGCAAGGAAAATCAATTAGATACACGTTTAGGTAAAGTTGACCTAATTAATTCTATGATTAATTTTGCCAAGAAAAACAAAGACAATAGTGAAAAGCTTATGATATGGCTTGATAATACATTAAAAGAAGGTGTAAAGAAATTAATATTAACTAAAGTTGTAAATTTAAGACCATTAATGAATAAAGATATAAAAGAATGGAAAATACTAATAAAA
>CAYYWN010000224.1:0-4283 GCA_964474485.1 uncultured Clostridium sp.
GATGACAACCGAGGTTTTTTATGTAATTAATAAATAAGAAGATTTTATTTTTTTAATTAAGATCAAGTATTACTTCCATGGTGTCCATATCTACAACTACAGCAGATTTTGCATAAATTTTTGGCGCAGTTATTGGATCAGCTTTAGCGGAAATTAAAGGTGAAAATAAGCTTAATGATAATGCTAAAGCCATACTTTTAATTAAAGTAACTTTTTTCATAAAATCTCTCCTTTTTAAATTTAGTTATCTTAAGAGATTGTTAACACCTACTATATTTTAGGCTTGTACTATTTAATTTAAAAGATCATTGTCATATAATAATAATCTTTTAAATGATATAATAATATTTCTAGATAAGTGTTTAAAATCTTCATTAGTATAACATTTTTAAAAAGATAAAACAACTATAATAGAGGTGGTACAATGACTATGGAATATATAAAAAGTGTGTTTAATAAAAGAAAGGCTGGCGTAATGGGTAACTTTAGGAAGAGCTCTGTAATGATTTTATTAGAAGAAATAAATGGAGATCTTTATGTAATATTCGAAGTTAGAGCATTAAGTCTTAGGCATCAGCCTGGAGATGTATGTCTTCCAGGAGGAAAGATTGAAAAAGGGGAATCACCAAAAGAAGCTGCTATAAGGGAGGCTATGGAGGAATTGAATTTAGTAAGGGAAGATATAGAATACATAGGGGAAATGGACTATTTCGTAACACCCTATGGGAGTATTATGTATACTTTCATAGCAAAGCTTAAGGGAAATAAGAATATAATTCCAAGTCCTTATGAAGTAGACCATATATTTAAGGTGCCACTAGAGTTCTTCTTAAAGGAAGAGCCAATTTTTTATGAAATGGAGATAGGTCCTAAAAGTACAGAAGGATTTCCTTTTGAATTAATAAATAGGGGAGAAGATTATGAGTTTTCTAGAGGCCTGCTGTCACAATATTTTTATAAGTATGAAGGTCATGTTATATGGGGATTTACTGCTAGAATAGTAAAAGGATTTATAGATGTTATTAAAAAAGAAGAAATGAAGTATTAGATATGCAATACTCAGAATATTCAAAGCGATTTTATAATTTGGAATTTGTTGTTGATTTTTGTATATTAATGAATGTATAATTATATTATATAGAATTAACAATTAATGCTATATAAAAGTATTAATAATATTATTACAAAGGGGGTGGCTTAATTTATAAATGCCGTTTTGAAAACCTTTACAAGATTTGGAGCAGGAGTTTTACCATTAAAATTTATACTTGCTTACTTTAAGATTTAACATAAAAATATTAACTTATAGGGATTTGCAGAAGGAAACATTCATATACTTTAATAGGTGTAATCAAAGAAGGGGGTAAATGTAATGGAAGAAAAGAAAGGTTTATCTAGTACAGCTTACGGAGAGGTTAAAGGAGAAGATTATGTACCTTATGTTTCTGTAAAAGACGCATTCTCAGAAATAACCGTTATATCCATAGTATTTGGATGTATAGTTGCAATTATTTTTGGTGCCGCTAATACTTATCTTGGTTTAAAGGTTGGTATGACTATAGCTGCAGGAATACCGGCAGCTATTATATCAACATCAATATTAAAAGGAATATTTAAAAAGAATAATATATTAGAAACAAATATTATTCAATCTATGGCATCTATGGGAGAGTCCCTTGCAGGAGGACTAATTTTTATTATTCCTGCGGTTATAGTATTAGGCCATGAATTAAAATTAACAACCATTATTGTGGTGGCTATATTAGGAGGATTACTTGGAATTTTATTTGTTATACCAATTAGAAAATATTTAATTGTTGAAGAACATGGAAATCTTATATATCCTGAAGCCATGGCTACTGCTGAAGTACTTGTAAACAGTAGTGCAGGTGGAAGTGGTTTTAAAAACATGATGACAGGTCTTTTAGGTGGAGGTATATATAAGTTCTTCTCTGGTGCATTTCAATTGTGGGGAGAATCTCCAGTATGGATTATAAAGCCATTTCATGGAACTGTATTTGGAATAGATGCTATGGCATCCTTGCTTGGGGTTGGTTATATTGTTGGAATACAAATAGCTACGTATATGTTTGCAGGAGCTTTAGTTGCTAATTTCACACTAGTACCAATAATAAAGTATTTTGGGGATAGTATAAATACCGTAATATTTCCATCAGCAAAATTAATCTCTGATATGACAGCAAGAGAAATCTCATCCTCTTATGTAAAGTATATAGGAGCAGGTGCAGTAGCTGCTGGTGGACTTATAAGTATAATAAAATCTATGCCTACTATAATAAGATCTTTTAAAACAGCTCTATCAGGTATGAAATCTAATGCCGATATGTCAAAAGATGAAGACTTACCAATCACATGGGTTATAGGTGGTTCTATATTAGTATTTGTTGCATCTTGGATTATGCCAAAGATAGTTGGAACAGGCTGGCTTGGTGCTATATTAGGAATTATATGTTCATTCTTCTTTGCAGTAGTTTCTGCCAGAATAGTAGGGCTTATAGGTAGTTCAAATAACCCTATATCAGGTATGACTATTGCATCTTTATTATTTATAACAGGGATATTAAAGGCTACAGGGAAAATTGGAGATTCAGGAATGCTAGCGGCAATAATAGCATCATCTATAGTTTGTGTAGCTGTAGCTATAGCAGGTGGAGCGGCACAAAGTTTAAAAACTACATTTATTATAGGGGGAACTCCTAAAAAAGTTGAAATCAGTATGTTTATAGCTACAGTTGTGTCCTCTGTTGTTGTTGGAGCTGTAATACTTATGTTAAGTAAAGTTTATGGACTAGGATCAACAGATGTACCAGCTCCTCAAGCTAACATGATGGCCATGATTGTACAAGGTGTTATGAGTGGAGAGTTACCTTGGACTCTTGTTATAGCTGGAATGACACTTGCATTCATGTGTGAACTTATGGGAATACCAGTACTTCCTTTCGCATTGGGGTTATATTTACCTATAAACCTAAGTGCTGGTGTATTAATAGGTGGTATTCTAAGAGTACTTGTAGAAAAGAAATATAAGAAAAATGAAAATCAACTTAAGATTCAAAATGAAAAAGGCATACTTACTGCATCAGGTTTAGTTGCTGGAGATGCTTTGGTTGGAATAATAATAGCAATCTTTGCAGCATTAAAATTAGATTCAGCCCTTGCAATAGGACCTAAAATAATGCCAAAGATAGCTGGGAGCAACTGGACATCAGCAGTAGTCTTATTTATATTTGCCACATTATTTTATAGATATACTGTTAAAATAGATAATAATTAGTACATTAGGAGAGCGAAGCTCTCCTAAAATTTTAGGAGGATCATATATGTCAAAATTATCATCAAGTGAAGCAAAGGATGAATCCGATAACTTTCTTCTTTATATTCCAATAATAAAACATGATTTATATGAAGTAAGAAAAGGAAGCGTGTATCTTATATTTATACACGATAAACCTTTAGAAAAAGCATTAAGATGGCTTGTGAAGAAGCCATATAAAAGTGATGTTGAACTTGATAGTATGGGAAGTGCAGTTTGGCTTTTAATAGATGGAAAAAATAACATACATGATATTGGAAGAAAGCTTTTTGAAAAGTTTGGAGATAAGTGTGACCCTATATATGATAGATTGATTTTATATCTTAAATATTTAAATAAAAAAGGGTGGATATCCTTTAAGAAAAATGAAACTATAAAATAATAAAATAGACTAGTTAAGATAATTATTTTAGACGCTTAAATAAAAGGTATCCTAATAGATATAAAGCAATAGAAAAATAAGAGTAGCACTTTATTATTTATTTATATTGCTACTCTTAAAATATACTTAAAGCTAAAATATTTATTTAAATAATTACTTTTTTCTAGAAAATACTAAAAAGCTTATAATTATAATAAATATATATGTAAAGGGAATAAGTATACTTATAAGCCCAGAAGTTAAAAAGAATTTTGTATATATAAATAGAATTAAGGAAATTAAAGACCAAAATAAAGAAGTATGGGACATTCTATTATTAGTTTTACGCCAGGAATCAGGATTCTTCATATCTCCTACTATAGAATCATGTTTTTCATTTTCCTTTGAAGAGGATACAAATAAAAACTTGAAATACAAAAAGTACAAGATGTTAATAACGAGTATAACTAAAAATACATAGGATAAAGAAATACTTGTAATATTCATATAATCACCACCATAAGATTTATAAACTTATTGTTTCCATAAATCTATAGATAATACGCTTTTATCATTTAATATTAAAAC
>CAYYWN010000225.1:0-4279 GCA_964474485.1 uncultured Clostridium sp.
TTTTGCTTCTGATGGCATTATAACACTCCTAAATATTAATTCACTATAATAATATTACTTTAGATTTAAGAATATACTAAAAAGTCAATTTTAATATTATATATATCTAAAATAGAGGACTTTTTAATAATATTATAGAAATTAATAATAAAGGGGTGATGAAGTTGATTATCAGAGAGAAAATTCAAATTAATGAAGAAAACACGCTTATAAAAGGAGCGGCCCTTTCAAAAAATACTGCTGGAAGAGAGAAAGAAGAAGAATTAGAGAGAATCAGAACTCCTTATATGGTTGATAGGGATAGAATAGTTCATAGTAAATCTTTTAGAAGATTAAAACATAAAACACAAGTATATATAAAAACCTCAGGAGACCATTATAGAACTAGACTTACACATACATTAGAAGTCTCTCAGATATCTAAGACTATAGGAAAGGGTATTGGATTAAATGAAGATCTTATTGAGGCTATTGCTTTTGGGCATGACATAGGGCATGTAGCCTTTGCACATAATGGTGAAGAAATATTAAATGAACTCTTAAAAGAAGGCTTTAAACATAATGAGCAAAGTGTTAGGGTTTTAAGATATTTAGAGAAAGATGGACAAGGATTAAATATAACAAAAGAAGTTTTAGATGGCATTTTAAAGCATAGCGGATTTTCTAAACTCACTAACAATAAAGCTATGACTTTAGAGGGACAAGTAGTCAAATATAGTGATAAAATAGCATATGTAAATCATGATATAGATGACTCTGTAAGAGCTGGGTTGCTTAATATATCGGATATACCAAAAGAAGTAATTAAAGTGCTTGGAAAGACACATGGACAAAGAATAAATACTTTGGTTAATGATTGTATTGATAATACATTAGAAAATATAGATAAAGGAATTATGGAGGTATCTTTAAGTGATGCTATAAATGAGTCTTTAGTGGAACTTCGAAAATTTATGTTTGAAAATATATATTTAGGGAATATATTAAAAGAAGAAAGAGATAAATCAAAATTTGTTTTATACAACGTTTATAATTATTATATTAAAAATATAGAAAAGATGCCTAGTCTTTATAAAGAAATTGTAGAAAAAGAAGGAAGAGAAAGAGGCGTTGCAGATTATATTGCTGGAATGAGCGATGATTATTGCCTTGTAGCCTTTAATAAAATATATATTCCAAAGTTTGTAATATATTAAGAGAATTAGGAATAATTTTACTTATATTATGACAGACTATTAATGAATTTAGTAGAGTTAAGATATATATATTAAATTTTAAAGGATATTTAAAGTTTATAAAGAATATATAATTAAAAGCTTATGATATTCTTTAAAGTATTATAATATTACAAAAAGAAACAAGATAAAAAGGAAATATGATATTTTATGTCGAATACATAATGCCTTATTTAAATTATGCATTAGGATAGGTGGGAAAATTATTGGCCATACCGGAAGAAATAATAGAAAGGATAAAAGAACAAAATGATATAGTAGATATTATATCTGAAAAGGTTAAATTGAAGCATTCGGGAAGAAATTATCTTGGACTTTGTCCGTTTCATAATGAAAAAACACCATCCTTTAGTGTATCTGTAGATAAACAGATTTATAAGTGTTTCGGTTGTGGAGAGGCAGGTAATGTTATCACTTTTGTGATGAAAACTAAAGGTTTGTCTTATGTAGAATCCTTAGAATATCTTGCAGAAAGGACCAATATAAGTATAGAACAAGGCCAGGATAAAAAGATAAAGGATAAAAAAGATATTTTATATAAGATAAACATAGAAGCCGCTAGGTTCTTTTTCAATAATTTAAATAGAAGCTTAGAAGAAAAGGAATATTTTTTAAAAAGAGGTATCACAGAAGCAACAATAAGGAGATTCGGGCTTGGATATTCATTGAATAACTGGGAAGCGTTACTTAGATTTTTGAAAAACAAGGGATTTTCCCATGAATTAATAAGTGAAGCAGGCCTTGCTATAGCTAAAGATAAAGGTGGGTTTTATGACAGATTTAGAAATAGGGTTATGTTTCCGGTCTTTGACCATCGTGGAAAAGTTATAGGCTTTGGAGGTAGAGTATTAGATGATTCTAAACCTAAATATCTAAACTCACCTGAAACACAGATATTTTCAAAAAGGACTAATCTTTATGGACTTAATTTTGCTATAAAAGGTAATAAAGATAGAAGCTTTGTTATAGTAGAGGGATATATGGATTGTATATCACTTCATCAAGCTGGAATAACTAATGTGGTTGCATCTCTTGGAACTGCACTGACTGTAAACCAAGCTAGGTTATTAAAAAGGTATGCTCAGAAAGCTATTATAACCTACGTGCCAGATATTGCAGGTAAAAATACAACAGTGAGAGGATAAGATGTATTAAAAGGGGTAGGGCTTAATGTAAAAGTTCTTACGGTACCTGATGGTAAAGATCCAGATGGATATGTAAGAATTCATGGAAAAGAAGGTTTCTTAAAGTTAATATCTAACTCAGTTCCATTAATAGATTATAAATTAAATAGAGCAAAAGAGAATAAAAATCTATTTAAGGAGACAGATTTAATTCAATATGCAAAGGAAGTTACAGATATAGTAGAAGATTTGAATCCTATTGAGCAGGATATTTATATAAAAAAGGTGTCGGAGCAAACAGGGATAAAAGAGCAAGCGTTCTATGATAGTGTTAAGAAATCTAATAATAAGGAATTTGACTATAATAAAAAAGTGAATAGTACAGAAGGTTTTGGTTCAAAATCATATTTAGAGCCAGCATATGTAAAGGCTGAAAGAAGTTTACTTAATTTAATGATAGAGGATATGCAAATATATGAATATATAAAAGAGAACATGGGAAAAGATAGCTTTATAATAGATACACATAAAAAAATACTTGATTTTATATTGGACAGTGAACATATAAAAGGAATAGATAGATATAAATATATTGAGTCTAAATGTGATGATGCTGAAAGTATTAAAGAGTGGATACTTATTAAAGAAGTTAAACCTTTAGATGAAGGTAGTGATAAGGTAAAGGTTGTTAAAGATTATTTTAAAAAAATTAAAAATTATAGGCTAGAGGAGTCGAAAAAAAAGATTATGATTAGAATTAAAGAATTGGAACTAAAGGGTAATATAGATGAATCCATAAGATTAACAACAGAACTTATGAGAATTCAAAAGGAAGAAGGGAGGGATTAAATATGGCAGAGTTAGGGAAGTCACTTAAGGACAAAGGCGAAAAAATGGCTTTAGTTAAGAAACTTATGGAAAAGGGTAAGAAGGCCGGATCATTAAGTTACAAAGAAATAATGGATGAACTTGATGAAATAGACTTAAATCCAGAACAGATTGAAAAAATATACGAGGTATTAGAATCATTAGGAATAGAAATTAGCGGAGATATCCAGGAGGAAACTGCACCAGAAGAGACAACTATCGACTTATCAGTACCTGAAGGAGTTTCTATAGATGACCCTGTAAGAATGTATTTAAAAGAAATAGGTAAAGTGCCACTTTTAACCTCTCAAGAAGAAGTTGATTTAGCAATGAAAATAGAAGAGGGTGACTTAGTTGCTAAAAAGAAGCTAGCCGAAGCCAATCTTAGACTTGTAGTAAGTATTGCTAAAAGATATGTAGGTAGAGGGATGATGTTTCTAGATCTAATACAGGAGGGTAACCTAGGACTTATTAAAGCGGTAGAAAAATTTGATTATAGAAAAGGTTATAAATTTAGTACTTATGCTACATGGTGGATAAGGCAGGCAATTACTAGAGCAATTGCAGATCAAGCAAGAACTATTAGAATACCAGTTCACATGGTAGAAACTATAAATAAGTTAATAAGAGTTGAAAGACAACTTCTCCAAGAACTTGGAAGATCACCTCAGCCAGAAGAAATTGCAACTATAATGGATATGCCAGTAGAAAAAGTTAGGGAGATAATGAAAATAGCTCAAGAGCCAGTATCACTAGAAACACCTATTGGAGAGGAAGAGGATAGTCATCTTGGAGACTTCATACCAGACGATGATGCTTTAGCTCCAGCAGAGGCTGCTGCATTTACTATGCTTAAAGAGCAATTGATAAACGTTTTAGATACGCTAACACCAAGGGAAGAGAAAGTATTAAGACTTAGATTTGGACTTGATGATGGTAGAGCTAGGACTCTTGAAGAAGTAGGGAAAGAGTTTAATGTAACAAGAGAAAGAATAAGACAAATTGAAGCAAAGGCATTAAGAAAGTTAAGACATCCGAGTAGAAGCAAGAAAT
>CAYYWN010000226.1:0-4260 GCA_964474485.1 uncultured Clostridium sp.
CAGTAACTTTGCAAAAAATTCTTCACTACTTAGTCCATATTTTTTTATTGAGTGAAATATATAAAAAGCTCCTTTTGGTAGGTTAGTTTCAACTCCCATAGATATCAGCCTATTATATACATATTCAGATCTTTTCTTAAATTCATCTTTCATAATATTTACGTATTCCATCCCCTGGTCAAACCCCTCATATACACCCCACTGTACAATGGAAGGTGCCGAAGATGCGTTATATTGATGAACCTTAGTAATTTGTTTAATATATTTTTCTTTTGCACATACATAGCCTATTCTAAGTCCAGTCATAGAAAACATTTTAGAAAACCCACTTATTAAAATAACTCTATCCAAAATATCTTCATATTGAGATATAGAATAATAATCCCCCTCAAAATTTATAGAACTATATATTTCATCAGAAATTATTATAGTAGAACTTTCCCTTAATATACCATGTAGTTCTTTTAATTCTTCCTTACTCAAAACTGTACCAGTTGGATTAGATGGAAAAGATAATACTATAGCTTTTATATTGTCTTTTTCTAATTTTTCTTTAATATCTTCTATATCTATAGATAAATCTTCTTTTAAATTATAATAGCTTACATCTGCTCCTAGTATTTTTGATATAGCTTCATAGGAAGGGTAAGCTATAGATGGCATAAGAACTTTATCTCCCTTATTTAATATAGCTGTAAAAAGACAAAATAATCCTTCACTTCCTCCAGCTGTAACACAAATTTCGTCTCTATCATAATGAATACTCATTGTAGATAAATACTTACTTATCTTTTCTCTAAGTTCTGGAATTCCACTATTAGGTGTGTACTTAGTTTTATTCTCATTCAAGGCCTTTATTATGCCTTCTTTTATAGGTCTTGGTACCGTGAAATCGGGTTGGCCTAGTGTTAAAGATATAGCTCCTTCAACTTTTGTTACCTTATCAAAAAACTTCCTTATACCCGAAACTTCAACATTTTTAAGATTTTCATTCATGTAGATTACCCTCTTTTCTTAGAATAATATTTATATTTTATGATATAATATGATATAATCTATTATATTATATTAAGAAAAAAAATACATCAAAGTTTGAAAGGATGATTTAATTATATGAACTATGATTTAACTGACCCTTATGAAATTGCAAGGTACATAAAAGAATCAAAAAAATCTACACCAGTAAAAGCTTATGTAAATGGTAACCTTGGCACATTTCCTGAAACTATAGAATGGTATGGCTCAGAAGGAATTTATATACTTTTTGGTGAAAGTGATGAAATTTCTAATTTCATATTAAATAATAAAGAAACAATTAAACACTTCAGAATGGAAAATGATAGAAGGAATTCTGCGATTCCACTTATAAATCTTTTAGAAGTTGACGCAAGGATAGAACCAGGTGCAGTTATAAGAGATAAAGTTTCTATAGGTAAAAATTCAGTTATAATGATGGGCGCAATTATTAATATAGGAGCAGAAATAGGCGAAGGTTCTATGGTAGATATGAATGCTGTAGTAGGAGCCCGTGGAAAGCTTGGAAAAAGAGTTCATCTTGGAGCAGGAGCTATAGTGGCTGGTGTTTTAGAGCCACCAAGTAAAACCCCTTGTGAAATTGGGGATAATGTATTAATAGGAGCAAATGCTGTTATTTTAGAAGGAGTTAAAATAGGTAAGGGATCCGTAGTTGCAGCTGGTTCAGTTGTAGTTGAGGATGTTCCTGAAAATGTAGTTGTTGCCGGTACTCCAGCTAAAATTATAAAAGTTGTAGATGATAAAACAAAAGATAAAACTAAAATGCTAGAAGATCTTAGAAAATAACTAAATTTTCATAAATAAAAATCACTGCTAGGGTAATGCTTATATACTTACCCTAGCAGTGATTTTTTAAACTACTTTTTCATCATGGTTTGATTCATCTATAGAAGATTCCTCTTTAACAACCCTCTCCATTTTAGATGTAGATACCTCGTAGGCTACCTTCTTAACATATTCATTTTCTGATATTTTTTTTTGATATTCCCTACTTTGAAGTCTTCCCCAAATCCTTATGTTATCGCCAACGCTTAAAGTCTGGCAGAATCTTGAATTTCTTCCCCAGGCTATTGTTGGTATATAGTCAGATTTGTTATAAGGTCTATTAACAGCTATTAATATATCTGCTATCTCACGACCAAACGGAGTAGTTCTATATACAGGTTCATTACATATAAACCCATCTAAAAATATCTCATTAGGATTTTTACTTTTCTCAAGGCAAGGCTCTATATTCCTTGCAAATACCGTCAAGATAAGTCTATTACATCCATCTATAAATTTATTATAAGACCTTAGTTGTCCCTCTAAAGCTACTTCTGCACCAATTTCAAATTTTATACCACTCATTAATCTTTCTGATATAGTTATAGATAAAACATCACTAGCATCACTTAGCCTTGTTGACTCTAAATAAAATATATAAAACCCTTCTCCATACATTTCATGACTAAACTCTAGATCTGAAATAATCTTACCCTCTAAATAAATTTTATTGTTCAACATCAAATTATCCATATTAGCCCCTCTCTCCCTTTGTTTTTTATGATCTTATATAACTAAAATATTCTACAACACATACAATTATTACTATTTTCCATAATATCTGCATTCAGATTATTATATATACCTTAAATTGCCTTTTAAATAATTTACTAGTTTATGAGCTTTTGCATTCCTGAACTATCAATCTTGTAATTTTCCTTATATATAAGATCCCCGACCTTCACTATTTCATAACCTTTAGATTTAAAGTATTGAATAATCCTTGGAATATTTTTGGGTGTATATTTTGCATCATTATGGAATAAAAGTATGGATCCAGCTTTAGTTTTATCTATAACCCTATTATATTCAATCTCAGCCCCCTCTGACTTCCAATCGATACTATCTACATCCCACTGAATAACATAATAATTAAGACTTTCTGCTGTATCAATTAGAAGGTTATTATATGCTCCACTAGGGCATCTAAAAATTTCCACATCTTCACTGGTTATATTTTTTATCTTAGCACTAGTGACTTCTAATTCTTTTATAATTCGATCTTTAGATATTCTACTCATATCTGGGTGCATGTTACTATGATTTCCTATCTCATGTCCTCTTTTATGTATTTCTTTCACCATTTCTGTATTTTTTAAATCATAATCAATCCATCCACCTACAACAAAAACTGTGGCCTTTACATTATATTCATCTAATATATCTAGTATCTCTTCTACATTGTCTAATCCCCAACTTATATCAAAGGTCAAAGAAATCTTTTTCTCATTAGTTTCTACAGAATATATAGGTAGTTTTTTCTGCACTTTTGAATTAACTAAAAGATTCTCATTACCTAAAGTAATATAAGTCAAAATTACTACAGTTACTAAAATTAAAGAAATGATCCCTTTTTTAATTATTTTTTTCTTAATAACTTTCTCCATATTAATCCTCCCCCTATCCCTTTCATATATTAATTAATATTAATATTAACTTACATATATTCAGAAGTTTAAAATATCCTTTAGATTTAAAAATAATAAAGGGATAAAGATTTTAAATGGTTTTTATGATATAATATATAAGTACACTTTCATTTATAAAGGGAGGGTGGGAATAGTAATGTATGAAAGCACTTTAGAACTAGCCGAAAATAAATTAATGGTGCTATATATATTGAAAAGTATAAAGATACCTATATCTAATAGTCAATTAACAGAAATGATTCTAGAAAATGGTTTTATAAACTACTTTACACTACAGCAATATATAACAGAATTAATTTCATCGTCTTTTATTAGCTACGACAAAAAGAATGAAAAAAAAGTCTTAGTATTGTCTGCTAAAGGAGAAAAGGTATTATCTATGTTTCAAGATAGAATATCTCCTTCTAAAACAGAAGTCATAGAGGCTTACATAAAAGAAAGATTAGACACCATAAAAAGGGAGCTTACTCTAACTTCTAACTATACCATTGATGATAATGGTAACTTTATAGTAGACTTAAAAGCCATAGAAAATGACTTTATGCTTATGGATTTAAAAATAAATGTTACTTCAAATAAGCAGGCTATGTCACTTTGTGATAAATGGAAATCAAATTCTTCTGAAATATATAATAAAATAATGCAACTTCTTATAAACAGTTAAGTTTATACTAATGCCATTCCATTAGGTTCTTTATCTATGGTAATGGCATTTTTATTCCCCTTATATATATCATATTTAATAAGCACG
>CAYYWN010000227.1:0-2188 GCA_964474485.1 uncultured Clostridium sp.
ATGAAAATATCATAAATAAAATAGAATAAATTGGAATCACCTCAGAGGCGCTCCCTTTATATGGGACTACCTCTGAGGTGCTTCCTTTATATGTATTAGTTCAAAGTTTCTTCACTGTTACTTTTTTTATTATATCTTTCAAATTATTCATGTTGATGTGTCCTGTGACCTCTTCCATGGCATTTGCAGTACCTGTAGATACAGCCATAGTAAGTAAGTCGATTAGATTCATAGACTTACTTAAAGCATAGGCTACCGCAGCTACCATAGAGTCTCCTGAACCTACAGCATTAATTGCATTGACTTTTGGAGGTATTACCTTATACTTTTCTCCATTTAAACTTCCTATGGCTCCATCTTTACCCAAGGATATTATTATTAAATCTATGCCTTCACTATGAAGTTCATCTATTTCTCTTATAATTTCAAAATCAGACTTTAGAGATTTGTTAGTTAAGGCTTCTAATTCCTCTATATTGGGTTTTATAAAATATGGTTTACTTTTAATAGCTTCTTTTAAACTATGTCCACTGCTATCCAAAAGAACTAGCTTTTCTTTTTTCCTTGCCAGATTTATAAGTGTTTTATAAAAATCTTTATCTAATCCTTTCGGAAGACTTCCGCTTATAACCAATATATTAACTTTATCTAATATATCATTATATTTTTCCAAAAAACTATGCTTTTCTTCCTTTAATATAAAAGGACCAGGCTCCAGTATTTCTGTTTGATTTCCTTCATCATCTAATATAGCAATACAACATCTTGTACTATCTTTAATCCATTGAAATTCACATTTAATATTATAATCTTTTAATCTTTCTTCTATGAATCTACCATTATGATCACCTAAAAATCCTGTAGCCAAAACATTAGAGCCCATATCCTTTAATACTCTACTTACATTTAGGCCCTTTCCTCCAGCTGTATTTATAACTTTAGAAGTTCTCATAACCTTTCCTTTTTCTAATGTACTTATTATATATCTTTTATCTATAGATGGATTTAATGTTATGGTAGCTATTAAATTAGTATCTATTAGCACTTCCACACACCTCTATCTTTTTCCTTATAACTTCCTTCATAGCAATCTTTCCTGGTGTCATATATTTTCTTGGATCACTTTCATCTGGATTTTTTTTGAAAAAGTCTTTTACTGCAGTTGCAAAAGGAATCTTTAAATCTGTTGCTATATTAACCTTACAGATACCTAATGATATTGCCTTTTTCACTAACTCATCTGGTATATTCGATGCTCCATGAAGAACTAAAGGAACATGGACTTGATCTCTTATTTCCTTTAATCTTTCAAAGTCTAACTTAGGTGTTCCTTTATATAGTCCATGTGCTGTACCAATAGCCACCGCTAGGGAGTCTATACCTGTCCTTTCTACATATTCCTTTGCCTTTTGAGGATTTGTATATATTGAATCTTTTTCGTCCACTATGATATCATCCTCTTGTCCTCCTAATCTTCCAAGCTCAGCCTCCACAGTAGTATCATACATATGAGCAAAATCTACTATGGTTTTTGCTATTTCTATATTCTTTTCAAAGTCTGCATGAGAAGCATCTATCATAGCTGATTTAAATCCCATCTTAACATATGTTTCTATTTCCTCTATTTTCTCGAAATGATCTAAATGTATTGCTATAGGTATATTGTATCTTTTACTTGCAGCATCAGCGATAGATACTATATATTCTGATCCAGCATAAGCTATTGTAGATGGTGTTCCAGCTAATATAACTGGTGATGCCATTTCTGAACAAGTTTCTATTACTGCTTGTATGGTTTCTAAGTTGTGTATATTAAAAGCCGGTACTGCATAACCTTGCTTTTGTGCCATTAATAACATATTTTTAGTTGATACTATTCTTTCCATAAAATATCATCCCTTTTCAATTTATTATATTCTCTTATTTTTTATTAAATGGATATATATTCACTCCCTTAACAACTCTATTTACTGAGCCATCTGGTCTTGGATTATCTGGACTTATACCTAGATGCAAAGAATTAAACATCGCAAATAACTGACCGAAGATAGCAAATTCTAATGAACTAAAGGCATCATCTATTTCTTCTTTATCCAAGCTTAAGTAATAGTCACAATATTCTTTAATTCCTTCATACCTTTTATGACTAATTACAACAACTTTCTGTTCACCACTATCTCCATGTATT
>CAYYWN010000227.1:2198-4251 GCA_964474485.1 uncultured Clostridium sp.
GTATTTCTTTTATTAAATCTAAATCATATTTTCTTGTATAGGCATCATTTGATAGAAAAACTATCATTAAAGTTTCATCATTTATTACTGACTTTGGACCATGTCTAAACCCTAAAACACCCTCATTATAAGTGTCTATCCTACCACTTGTAAGTTCAAGATTTTTTAATGAAGTTTCTTTAGTTAGTCCTTTTAAAGATCCAGACCCTAGATACACAACTCTTTTAAAATTCATTTCAACTAACTTATTTATTTCCTGCCAGTGATTATCTAAAATTTCTTTAGCATTTTTAATAATAGTATTTATCAGATTCTCATTTACATTTTTTATATCAAATATACTTAGCACTGTTAAAAGCATACAGCTAAAGGAGCTTGTCATAGCAAAACTTTTATCATTACTCTCCTCTGGCATAAGTAAAAGTAAGTCCTTATCACTATCCTTTACCCTATTTGCAAGCTCGCCATCTTTATTACAGGTTATCACTATCTGATTTACATCTTTTATTAAGTCTTCTGACAAATTAAATGTTCCAACGCTTTCTGGACTATTTCCCGACCTTGCAAAGGATACTAAAATAGTAGGATTGTTTTTTTGTAAATATTCCTTTGGATTAGATACTATATCTGTAGTAGCTACCGCTTCTACCCTAGTTCCTAATAACTTTGATAAATAAGGTGCTGCAATTTCTCCCACATAGGCTGAAGTTCCTGCTCCAGTCAATATAATTCTTAAACCTTCTTTATTTATGACACCATCCATAAAACTAGCAATTTTCTCTTTAGATTCTGTTAATATATGAAATACTTCTTTCCAAAGCTTTGGTTGATTATATATCTCAGTAGCTGTATATAATGCTCCTCTATCTTTTATTTCTTCAATCGTCTTATTAAATATTGTTTCCATATTATACTCTCCTTTATGGTAATGTCGTAATGTTGTCATTACCAGTTCTGTTAAATTTTTTTTATTTATTAAGAAGCCTAACTTTATACTTAAATTTGTCTCCCCTAGCAACACTTATTGTATATTCAATTATCTTATCCAATTCGAAAGATAATCTTTCTATCTTTAAACTCGGTGCGCCTTCTGGTATCTCTAGATATTTGCTTTCCAGTTTGTTTGTTAGCACTGGCTGAAAATACTCTTCTGCCATAAATATATCTACAGCAAACTTATTCTTAAATATATCGTACATCGCTCTACTCTCTAAATCCTCTTTTGTAAGTCCTGGAAATCTATTTAAAGGAAGATAAGTAACTTCATAAAGCATTGGTGTATCATCTGCTTTCCTCAATCTAGTTATCTTATATAAGCCTTTTTTTTCTTCAATTTTCATCTTTTCAGCCAAGGATTCATCGGCCTCTATTACTTCACAGTCTAGAACTACGGATTTAGGTTCTTTCCCTATTTTCTTCATTTCTTCTGTAAAGGAATAAAACTGCATTAAATCTTGATTCAACTTTTTAGGAGCTACAAATGTTCCCTTTCCATGAACCTTATATATATATCCTTCTTTTTGCAATTCGACCATAGCTTGCCTTACAGTGGATCTACTAAGATCATAAGTATCACAAATTTCTCTTTCTGATGATAGCTGGTCATTTTCACTCAAACTATTGGTTATTTTTTCTATAAGTATATCCATAAGTTGCGAATACAGTGGCACCCTACTTGACTTATCAATATTATTCAACTCAAACACCTCATTATTAATCATAACTGGTACCTACCAATTACGCTTATAATAACATCAAAATTACTTACTTGTCAATAAATAAATATAGCCTTAGTTTATGAATATCATAAACTAAGACTATACTCACTTAACTTAACAATTAAATTAATCTTTAATGATTAGCTCTGAATCTAGATCCGAAGAGGCCTTAGATTTTTTAAAAGTAACCCAACCTCTTTTAGCTAAATACTTTAAGTAAATAATTAATCTACGTAAAGACTCATCTATATCGTCTCCAGCCTTTGATGAAACCAGCTTTGCAATCTCGTATATGTTTCTTTCACCATCTATTAATAACCATGCGGAAGAACAAA
>CAYYWN010000228.1:0-4242 GCA_964474485.1 uncultured Clostridium sp.
TAATTTTTTCATTATAAACTACCTCCTTATTGTTATTATGCCTAAAATGTTAAATAACATAACTTTGAATATATAAAAACCTTGTTATATAGATGATATAACAAAAGTCTTAACTTAAAAAGATTTTAATGTGGATAACCTTAAAGTTAATTATTTGTTAATTATAAAGGGCTTAAGTACCTTCTACCCTATGTAAGATATACTTTTGAAATATGTAGTAAACAGTTGTAAATGAGAAATTAATCCTCGCTATTAAGATACCCTTCTAATTCAAAAATATCATCAATTTTCTCATTAAAATATTGTGCTATTTTAAAGGCTAATTTTAATGAAGGATTAAAAGTCCCCCTTTCTATTTCTAAAATAGTTCCTCTAGAAACACCTATGTATGTGGCTAACTGCTCTTGTGTTATATTTTTTTCTGTCCTTAGTACTTTAATTTTGGTGTTAAATGTCTTAGATTTACTCAAAAAATAAAGCACCCCCTCACTAATTTATTCATATAATTATATCATTATATTTTAAATAAGGTATGTGAAAAATAACAATCTAAAAGGATAATTCATTTTTAAGCTGTAGCTAAAAAGTATATGTGGCTTAAAAAGGCTTTTATCATTAATTAAAATGATAAAAGCCTAGATAATTTTATTATATTAAAATAATTATTTTGCCTTTGGTTCAAAGGTTAATCTTAAAGTATCGCCTATTACATTAAAGCTTAATACTGTAAATAGTATTAAAAGACCAGGGAAGATTGCAAGTGCTGGTTGGTCTAGCATATAAGCTTGAGCACTTTGAAGCATACTACCCCAAGAAGAATTAGGCTGTTGCACTCCAAGACCTAAAAAGCTTAGAGAAGATTCCATAAGGATAGAGTTTGCTATATTTATAGAGGAGGCAACTATGATACTTGGGAAAACATTTGGTATTATGTGCTTAAATATTATTCTAGATGGTTTTATACCTTGAGCTTTAGCATATAATACATACTCTCTTTCCTTTACAGATAAAGTTTCGCTTCGTATTATACGAGCTATTCCCATCCAACTAAATAGAGCTATAATAATGATTATATTTTTAACACCAGGTTTAAAATATACATTTAGGGTAAGAATCAAAAAGAAACTTGGAATAGACATCAAAATATCTATAAGTCGCATTATAAGAGTATCTACAATGCCACCAGCATATCCGCTTATAGTTCCAACTATAGTTCCTATAGTACTAGATATAATCATGGACAAAAATCCTACAAAAAGTGATAGTCTACCACCATATAAAGCTCTTGTAAAATAGTCCCTACCCATATCATCTGTACCAAAAAGATGTTTAACGCTAGGACCTTGAAGTTTATTATTTATATCAATAGCGTTAGGATCATAGGGAGATAAAAATGCTAATATGCAAATTATAAGAAGCACTATAAGTATACCTATGGCAACTAAAGATAATTTACTCTTTTTAAAATCCTTTTTTATCATTTGAAAAAAACTATCACCCATATTAATTCACCGCCTTTATTCTAGGATCTACTACCCCATATAATATGTCTGCTATAAGATTTCCTAAAATAAGCATTAAAGCTGATATCATGGTTATAGCCATTATTAGAGGATAGTCAAAGCTAAATATAGCATTTATACCTAGCCTACCCATACCTGGCCAGCCGAAAATTGTTTCTGTAATAAAGGCACCTGCAATAAGGTTAGGTAAGGACATTCCTATAATAGTTATTATAGGTAAAAGGGTATTTTTTAAAATATGGGTACCGAAAACTTTTCTAGAGCTGATGCCTTTCCCAATAGCAGTTCTTACATAGTCTTCTTTCATTTCAGTTATTGCCTTACTTCTTATATATCTTGTTATAACTGCAAAGTTTTGAAAGCTTAAAACTGTAGCAGGCATTATGGTGTGTTTAATTACATCTAAAGTAGAATTTATACCTATGGTATGCATACCAACACTAGGTAACAGCCTAAGCTTTTGTGAGAATATAACTATAAGTATCATAGCAAACCAAAAGGAAGGTATGGAAATACCTATGTAACTAATTATAGATATAATATTATCTATCCACTTATTTTTATTATAAGCAGCAATTAAGCCGAAAGTTATTCCAAAGATTATGGCTGTTATTAAAGAAGTACCCATAAGAAGTAAGGTTGCGGGGATCCTTTCTCTTATTTGATGAGACACGGGTCTATAGTTTATAAGGGAGTATCCAAAGTCACCTTTTAAAACATTTTTTAACCAGGCTACATATTGCATAGGAACAGGCTTATCAAGACCTAAATTTACCCTTACCCTCTCTACATCTTCTGCACTCATATTTGGGGTAACATAGGATCTAACAGGATCCCCTGGAGCCATTTTAATAAGAAGAAAGGACAGTATGGATATAAATATTAACATTGGAATAGCTTGAAGTGTTCTTTTTAATATATAACGTGCCAATTTTTTCACCTCCGAGGTTTAAAATTTAATATAAGATATCTCAAAAAATAGACTAGAATATTAAGGTTTTTTAAGATAGCTAAAGAAAATTAAAGGGAAGCCATTATGGTTTCCCTCTAAATATATACACTAAATAAAATTAATTATTTTTCATAAAGTTTAGATAAGTCTCTGAACATAAATATTGGAGCTGGCTCAGCTTCTTCTACTCCACCAAATTTATTGTCAATGGCTACTATGGATTTAGGGAATACTATTGGATATAAAGACATATCATCAGCGATGATCTTTTGAATCTCTTTATATATTTCATCTCTCTTTTTATTATCAGTTTCAATGGCACCTTTGCCCCATAGTGTATCAAGATCTTTATTACTGTAATTCATAAAGTTATTAGGGTTTCCAGTTAGAAATAGTGGTTTATAGCCATCTGGGTCAACGCCCATTACAAAACCATTGAATCCTAAATCAAAGTCCTTATTATTTTTAGCATCTACGAGCTTTTGTATAAAGGCATTTCTTTCCATGCCCATAAGCTCTACATTTATTCCAACATCTTTAAGACGTTGTTGAACTATTAAAGATTGAGCTTCTTGTTCTTTATTTCCATTAGTATAAGCTAATTTTAAATCTAAGGAAGTGATTCCTGCCTTGCTTAAAAGCTCTTTAGATTTTGCTATGTTAAAGTCATACTTTTCTATACCGTTATTATCATGATATAAGGTGCCTGGAGTAAATACAGTATTGGCTTTGTCGCCATATTCTGTAGAAGTATATGCACCCTTTATTAATTCTTCTTTATCTAAAGCGTAAGCAATAGCTTGTCTTACTTCTTTTATCTTTAAAGCATCGTTATTTTGATTTATAACCATGTTATTTAACATATTTTCACTAAAAGTTATTACATTAAGTTTATCTTTAAACTTGTCTACATCTTTAGCTGATATGTATTTAGCAGATATTTCACCTGTAGTTAAAGCTGAATTTGCAGTATTAGCATCAGGTATAATTCTATAAACAACAGTTTCAAGATGAGGTTTACCCCTAAAATAATCTTCATTTCTAACTAAAGTTACACTTTCTCCTTTAGTAGCTTCCTTATACTTATAAGGACCAGACCCTATAGGACTATCATTTTTTGTACTCTTAGCTATATTTTCTTCACCTTCAAATATATGTTTAGGGATTGGTGTAAGTCTAGCCACAGAGGATTTAAAGGTTGCAGTAACTTCTGGTAGCTTAAACTCTACTGTGGTATCATCAATTTTTTTATACTCAATAGGTTTATCATTAACAACTAAATAGTCTCTAAGTAAACTATTTTCCTTTTTATCCAATATTTTATCTAGAGTAAATATCATGTCATCTGAAGTTAATGGCTTTCCATCATGCCACTTAAGGTCCTTTTTAAGCTTTAATGTATATGTTAAAAAGTCACTTGAACCTTCAAAGCTTTCTGCAAGGTAAAAATCAGTCTTATCCCCATTCATTACAAATAGAGGAGAAAATAGTGCATTGTTAATTGTCATAGTAACTCTGTCATTCCCATATAAAGGGTTTAAAACATTGGGGTCACCGCCAGCTTGGAATATAATAGTTCCACCATCTTTGATAGCTTTATCTGCTGTATTGTTCGGAGTCGCATCTTTTTTAGTACCGCAAGCAGTAACTAGAATCATTGAAGCTGCCATTATAGCTGCAAGCATCTTTTTTGCTTTCATGAAAAAACCTCCTAATAAATAATTTGAAATTTATTTACAGTTAAAGGTATTTGAGCGAGAGGAAACG
>CAYYWN010000229.1:0-4237 GCA_964474485.1 uncultured Clostridium sp.
TATTATAAAATATATCGTAAAATTTCTTTTTCTTTGTTATAATACCTTATAATGTTCTGTGATACCTTTTTATATTTTATGATACTTATAATGAGTTTAAAAGGATGGATGAAATAATGAAGAGAAACCTTTTTTTGTTACTAGTATTTATTCTAGTCTGTAGTAATTTTTATGTAGTAAAATCTACTGATCTTTCAGGTCCCGAAATACACTCTGAGGGGGCTGTATTAATAGAAGCTAACACAGGAGAAATTCTTTATAACAAAAATGCAAAAGTTCCTATGGCACCAGCTTCAACAACAAAGGTTATGACTGCAATACTAGTTTTAGAAAGTACTAAATTAACAGATAAGGTTCTAATAGGTAATAATCCACCTAATTCTGATGGTACTGCAATTGGTGTTCAAAAAGGAGAAGAATTTACTGTAGAAGATCTTTTATATGCCTTGCTTTTAGAATCAGCTAACGATGCTGCTGAGGCTTTAGCTGAACATATAAGTGGAACTACTGAAAACTTTGCTAAACTTATGAATGAAAGAGCAAAAAATATTGGCTGCGAAAATACTAACTTTAAAAATCCTAGTGGATTATATGAAGAAGGTCACGTCACCACAGCTTATGATTTAGCACTAATCACTAGAGAAGCTTATAAAAATCCCATATTTTTAAAAATAGAAGATGCACCCTTTTATAAAATACCTCCAACTAATATTACCTCAGAAACAAGGTGGGTGAATAATAAGAATTCTTTAGTTTTAAAAGGAAGTAAATTCTTTTATGAAGAATGTGTAGGAGGTAAGACAGGCTATACTACACTTTCAAGACATACTTATACCGCTATAGCTGAAAAAAATGGGCAAAAACTTATCCTAGCCTTTTTAGATGCACCAGATAAAAACACATATTTTGCTGACTCTAAAAACCTTTTTGAATACGGCTTTTCTAGATATGAAGCCATTAAACTTTTTTCAAAAGGTGACACAGTTTCAAGCTATGATATAGATAAAGATGTTTCTATACCCCTTTTAGCTACAAATGACTTTTATTATGTTGAAGACCTAAATACTTTAAACAAAAGTGATCTGAAAAATCCTGTAGGTAAGATATATTTAGAAGACAAAGACCTAACTAATGTAAGCTTTAATGAGGGAGATACAATAATTAATTCTAGAGTAAATGTTAATGGAAAAAATATAGGTAATCTTCCTCTATATAGTGGTATAACAAGAAATATCTCCAATTTTAGAGTAGCAAAAAATTCAATTGATAAAACACTAACCAAATTTAAAACCTCTTATATTGTAGGATTTACAGTGATCTTTATATTTAGTATAATCCTCCTTAGGAAGAAATTTAAACAAATTAAAAGGCGTAATAAATATAAAAAGTTTTATATTTAATCTATTACAATTGGACTTAGTTTTTAACACTCTTATATATACTTTGTGAAAACTAAATATCTTTAATATAAACATAAAAAAAGCAGATTATTAAAAATCTGCTTTTTTTAGAATAAAGGATAATCACCTTTAAAAAGTTTATTTTGTTTTATATAATCTGCTTAATTTAATTCTTCTATTAAACTTTTGATGTCTTTTGGAAGCTCTGATGTTAACTTTATTATATTTCCTGTTCGAGGGTGTGGAAATTCTAAGGCGTAGGCATGAAGTGCTTGCCTTTTTATAAGTTCGCTATCATCATATATAGTATATAATTCATCTCCATATATAGGATGTCCCATATGCTCTAGGTGTACCCTAATTTGATGTGTCCTACCTGTTTCTAATAACAATTCTAAAAATGTAGCCTCAGCATATCTTTCTATAACCTTATAGTGAGTAATACTTTTTTGACCTCTATCATCCACTACTCTTTTTATAAATTCTTCACCAGGGTAATAGATAGGTAAGTTTATAGTTCCAAAGTCTTTTTCAAAGAATCCATGAACTACAGCTCTATAATACTTTTTAAACTCAGGAAGCTTCATAGCTTCTGATAGTTTTGCATGTGAATATTGATTTTTAGCTATTATTATAAGTCCAGAAGTATTCATATCAAGTCTACTAACAAGCCTTACTACCGATGCAGAGTTATTTTCTTTAAAGTGGTATATTACTCCGTTAGATAGTGTCCCTACATTATGTTTTCTAGTTGGATGGACCACCATAAATGGAGGTTTATTTACTACTAAAATATCTTCATCTTCATAAACTATATCTAAGGGTATATCCTCTGCCTCAATATTTTGGCTTTCTTTTTTATTAATGTCTACAGATATATTTTCTCCTTCTTTTATAATATAGTTTAATTTAACTACGTTACCATTTACTCTTATTCTACCATCTGGTGCAGCGCCTCTTATTAGTCTACTTGAAAGCCCTTTATGATGCTTTAAGTAATCTCTTATTTTAAGTCCTATGGCTTCTTTTTCTACTATAAATTCTAAATTATTCATCTTAAATACCTCGATTAATTTTTAAAAGTTCTTTTTATCTTCTCCAAGATTAATTTTTAAGAGTTTTTTTATCTTCTCCAAGAATTATTATTATATCAAAATCTCCTTGTTTTTCTTCCATTGCTTGAATACTTTTAATATTAAAATCCTCTTTGACTATACTTTTTAAATCTTTATTGTTATCTTTTATATAAGCTTTGCTTTCCATAAGCTTTTCCCCATTACCTATTATTATATTCTGATACCCAAGATTTTTTAGCATATCTGAATATATCTTAGCAAGACCACCTATATTGGTACCATTTAGTACCTTCACTTTGAGCTTACTTTTATCAATACCTCCAATGGTATTAGATGAGGTATTTTTGCTTACAGATTGTAATGATTGTAGTATATCCTTATTTTTATTTTTATCATATATAAAGTATGAAATACCCTTAATGTATTGAGGCTCTCCCTCTAGGGTAGAAAATTTTATATTACTTGTAGATAATCCAATGCCCTTAGATCCATGTTTAAGCATAATCCTAGGAGACATATTAGTTTCAACATTTTCTTCAATGACAGATAAAACTTTAGGAAGTCTTAAAGGCATCATGGGACTCTTAATTTTCTTTGTTACTTTTCCCATAAATGTATGTTGGTTTTTTATTCTACCTAAATCTCCCTCTGCAAGACCTGTTCCATCATTATTTTTCCTCCACCTAAAAAATTCTTCTGACTTTTTACCATCAAGATGAATATTTTTTCCTTTTTTAAAATCAATGTGAAGATCTTGTCCTTCATCATCATACTTCATATCTTCCTCTATATCCATATCCACTCCACCTATAGCATCTATAAATTTTGTGAAAGCCTTATAATCTAATTTAATGTAATAATTTATTGTAGTGTCTAGCATATCCTCCACTACTTCAATGGTCTTTTTAGCTCCTCCAAAGGCATAAGCTGAATTTATTTTTATATCTTTACTATTTATTTTAATTTTTGTATCCCTAGGTATTGATATAACTTTTATATCCTTTTCACCTGGATTGTAATGGAGAAGCATTATAGAGTCTGCCCTTTTTATTTCATCTTTATCCTTTATATTAGGATCACCAATATCTACTCCTAAAATGAGTATATTTATTGGAAGTGATCTTTTGGTATCTACAGGTTTTATAATTTTAGCCTGTTTTTCCACCTTTTCGTTTAACCTTCTAGTAGTTCCAAATAGATATAATACACTAATTAAAAAAATACAAATTACAACAGATAGTGTTACACATAAGATCTTTTTTAATTTTCTTTTATTAATATTTTTATCTACATCCATATTTAACTCCTATTAGTTTTATTTCTTATCAAATAATTCCTTGCATTTACTGTTCCACTTAAAAGTATCTGACCTTTTGTAATTATGTACTTTATGGTATGATCCATGGCATAAAGTACTCCTTCATCTAAATCCTTAAACGCAACTACTCTAATATCTTGAACTCCAGGAAAGTTTCTTTTAGGTTCTATATAATCTGCAAGATAGATTATTTTCTCAAGTTTACTCATATTTTCTCTTCCTGTTGTATGATATGCCGCTGCATTAAAAACGTCTTCATTTTCTATATTCATTAATCTCTTACCTATTATAGCCCCTGCAAGTCCATG
Organism: uncultured Clostridium sp.; assembly: GCA_964474485.1. Classification (GTDB taxonomy): domain Bacteria; phylum Bacillota; class Clostridia; order Clostridiales; family Clostridiaceae; genus Clostridium_L. Next base: position 4,103 of record CAYYWN010000229.1, read on the forward strand.
TAAAAGCACTGGTGCCTTAGACATTTCCTCGTCTATTATTATTCCTTCTGATTTTATTATGTCTACTATTTCTTCTACAGTTTTATTTTTTGCAGCATCATGTATAAGCGCTGAAAGTTTAGCTTTTTCTACATC
>CAYYWN010000230.1:0-4197 GCA_964474485.1 uncultured Clostridium sp.
CCCCTTCTTTACTAATAGCTAAGATTGATTGATCCTTAAGTGTCACCAACCATTCTTAATATTCATTTTCAACAAAATTAAGCTGTTCTACCTTGTTTATAACTACGTTTGATATTTTCATAGCTTATAATTATAACATATAATAGTAAATAATATTACTCTTTCTTCCTATTATACTATTAAATACTGTCTTTTTTTATAACAACTCTATCAAGCCCTGATAGATCCTTAATTATTTTTATATTTTTATACCCAAAAGATTTAAGAATTTCTCTAACTTCTATACCTTGATCTTTGCCAATTTCAAAAGCTATAAGACCCGATGCATTTAGTATGTCTTTAGATTGTCTTGAAATTATTTTATAAAATATCAAACCATCTTCCCCTCCATCTAAAGCTAGATGTGGTTCAAAAGACTTTACATCATCCATTAAAGTATCTATATCCTCAGTCTTTATATAAGGTGGATTTGATACTAGAACATCGTATTTATACCCTTCTTTAATTGGTATTTCTAAAAGATCGCTTTTGATAAAACTAACCCTTTCACTGAGTCCAAGTTTACTAATATTTTCTAAAACTACTTCATTCGAAATAGGGCTAATATCTATACAATGAACATTTATACTTCCCTTATGATATGCCAAAGATATCCCTATAGCGCCACTACCAGTACATAAGTCACATACATTTTCATAGTTTTCTTTTTCTATATATTCTAAAACTATTTCAACTAAATTTTCTGTATCTGGTCGTGGTATCAACACACCTTCTTTAATATTTAAATCTATTCCCATAAATTCAGTCTTACCTAATATATATTTAATAGGCATATTACCCTTTCTAAGATTTATAAGTTTCATAAATTCTTTTTCATTGAAAGGATTAACTTTTAAATTTCTATTAGTTATAATATACAGTTTATCTACCTCTAATACCTTAGAAAGTAAAAGTTGAGTATCTAATATATAGCTAGGTATAGATGCCTTTTTTAATATTTCATTCCCTATATTTAAAAGTTCACCTATATTTTTATCAGGTTCTTTAATCCCTTCAGCAGCCTTTAGAGATGCTATAGCCACCTCTATTTGAGATTCATCAGGTTCCCTTGTTGTTAGCATTTGTAATTTGAGACCTGGATATGCTAATATATTTGAAAATTTACTATTACTTTTTCCAAGCCACCTTATTATTTCAAAAGTCACACCAGACACTATCGGTAACAATAATATTCTATATAGTACCCTTTCTCCTAGACTACTCCAACCAGTTATTGAAAGTAATATTATGCTAACAATCATCACAAGAAATAAAAAGTTAGTACCACATCTTGGGTGAAACCTCTTATATTTTATTACGTTTTCTACGGTTAGTTCTTCTTTAGCTTCATAGCAAAATATTGTTTTATGTTCTGCTCCATGATACTGGAATAACCTGTATATATCTTCCATCTTAGAAATCGCTACTAGATATATTATGAATATGCTAACCCTAAAAATACCTTCTATTATATTTAACCCTACATTATTGATACCTAATTTTTTAAATAAATTTGCAATTATTGTAGGTACAAGTATAAATATAGTTCCAGAAATAATAAAAGATATACTTAAAATAATACCCATTAGTATCTTATCACTTTTCTCTTTAAACAATTTATCTAGGAACCTTTCTATACTAGATTCCTTTTCTTCTTCTTCTTCTTCTTCAAAAAAACTAGAAGAATAATTTAAGGTTTCTATACCTATAATCAAAGATTCAATAAGTGCTATGAATCCTCTTATAATAGGTAACCTTAATACCTTGTTTTTATCTCTTATGGAGGAAATATTTTTAATTTCAACTTTTATACTTCCATCTGGGATTCTTATGGCAGTTGAAATTCCTTTATTTCCTCTCATCATTACACCTTCAATTATGGCTTGACCACCAACGGCATAATCCTTTTTCATATATAATATCAACTCTCTTTTTAAAATTCTTTTTAATTCTTTCTTAATTATATATTATATTTGGGTCATTTCAAATTCAGCCTTATATTTAAAATAACATCTTGGACATAAGGATTCATACTCCACTTCATCTTCATTATCTATAGCTATCTGATCTCCTTCAAAGACATATCTACCATTAATCTTTCTTCCATTAAGTAAGGCTTTTTTCCCACAAGTACATATGGTTTTCATTTCTTCAATGCTATGAGCTAGAAGAAGCAACCTTTTACTACCCTCAAATCCTTTCATTTGAAAATCTGTACGAAGTCCATAACAAATAACTGGTATATCCATAATTACAGACACTTTAAAAAGCTCATCTATCTGATGTGATTTTAAAAATTGGATTTCATCTACCAATATGCAATTAATCTCTTCCTTGTCTCTTATATAACTTTCTATGTTTAGGTAAACATCATCACTAGGATCTAATATCATATCTACAACTCTTGTAACTCCAAGTCTTGAAGTTATTTTATTTCCACCCTTAGTATCTGTTTTTGGTTTTATAATTATAACATTCATACCTCTTTCTTCATAATTATAAGCTACCTGCATAAGACTAGTAGACTTACCCGAATTCATAGCTCCATATCTAAAGTATAATTTAGCCAATTAAAACTCGTCCTTTCTTAATAATTATAAGCAGTATTCCTAAAATAGATGATTCTAAAAATCTACTTTATGATTATAACATTTAATTATAATATAAAAAAGATATGTTCTCCCACTTTTTACTCTTTAAAATATAAGTAGGCATCTTGACTATTAATAAAACTTCGTGATATAATCTAGTAGTTATAAGCGGTAATCCGCAATTTGAAAGAGGTGAAACATATGAGAGAAGGCATACACCCAAATTACAATCGTGAGGCTGTAGTTAAATGCGCATGTGGAAATACATTCACTACTGGTTCAGTTAAAGATGAACTAAAAGTGGAAATTTGTTCAAAATGCCATCCTTTCTTCACTGGACGTCAAAAGATCGTTGACGTTGGAGGAAGAGTTGAAAGATTCAATAAGAAGTTCAACTTAAAAAGCGAAGAATAAAGCTATATGAGGAAGATCTCTTGATCTTCCTCAATTGCTTTTTTTTCGCTTTTTTTATTAACCTTTTTACAGAAATATATATTACTATACTTAAGCTACCTATATATATTCTTTTATTTAGAAATATCTATCTTTTTTATCATTTCTAAAAGTTCTTTATTATTCTTAGTTCTAGCTAATAAACTTATTATATTTCCTGTGATAGTTTCAATGTTTCCTTCCCTGTACATAACTCTTCTTATATTATACGCTACATCTTTTTCATCTTCTGTAAGTAATAAATCTTCTTTTCTAGTTCCTGATTTATAAATATCAATAGCTGGGAAGATTCTTCTTTCTTGAAGCTTTCTATCTAAATGAACTTCCATATTTCCAGTTCCCTTAAATTCTTCAAATATCATATCATCCATTCTACTTCCAGTTTCGACTAATGCAGTTGCAAGTATAGTAAGACTTCCACCTTCTTCAATATTTCTTGCAGCTCCAAAGAATTTCTTTGGCATTATTAAAGCTCCTGGATCAAGACCTCCAGATAAAGTTCTTCCTGATGGGTTAACAGTAAGATTATATGCTCTAGCAAGCCTTGTAATGCTATCTAATAATATTACAACATCTTGCCCTTGTTCCACCATACGTTTAGCTCTTTCAAGTACCATTTGAGCAACCTTTGTATGGTGATCTGGTTCTTCATCAAATGTAGAGTATATAACTTCTCCATTTATAGATCTTTGCATATCTGTAACTTCTTCTGGTCTTTCATCTATTAAAACAACTATAAGTTTTATTTCAGGATAATTATAAGAAATGTTTTGTGCTATCTTTTTAAGTAAAGTAGTTTTCCCTGCTTTAGGTGGCGCTACAATCATTCCTCTTTGTCCTTTTCCAATAGGACTTATTATATCCATAAGTCTTGAAGATAAGTTGTTATCATGATGAGTTTCAAGTCTTAATCTTTGATCTGGGTAAACAGGCACAAGTCTTTCAAAAGATTTTCTCCCAACAGCTTTTTCAGGATTTTCACCATTTACTCTTTCAACATATAAAAGAGCTTTAAACTTTTCACCATCTTTGGGTATCCTTACCTTTCCTTCTACCTCGTCACCAGTTCTTAAATTAAACCTTCTTATTTGAGAAGGGGATACATATATGTCAT
>CAYYWN010000231.1:0-3623 GCA_964474485.1 uncultured Clostridium sp.
CAACGAACTTGCCTTTACACTTACAAAATCCGGGAGAGAAGTAGATGAATATCTATGGAGATTACCAAATAATGAAGAGTACTTAGATCAGCTAAAAACAAATAATGCCGATATAAAAAATAGCGGAACGAATTGTGGTGCCATTGTAGCTAGTAAATTTTTAGAGTACTTTGCTGAAGATGTATCCTTTGCCCACATAGATATAGCTGGTTTTATGTCTAATACCAAAACCACAGGTGCCTATGATAAGGGAGCTACTTGTATTCCTTTTAGAACTTTATTAAACTTTTTGACCAAAGAGTAATGGGGGTTGAATAATTTGCTCATTATGAAAAATGTAACTTATAAAGATAAGGATAATGTGATAATAGATAATTTTAGTCTTAATGTAAAAGAAAAAGATTATATATCAATAGTTGGTCCTTCAGGTAGTGGGAAAAGCACTATTCTAAAGTTATTTAGTCACCTTATATCTCAAACTTCAGGTACTATTGAATTTAAAGGTAAAGATTATACAGACTATTCTCCTTATGAATTAAGACGACAAATAACTTATTGTTTCCAAAATCCTATACTTTTTGGAGATACAGTAATTGATAACTTTAAATTCCCTTATAATATTAGAAAGAAACCTTTAGATAAAGATAGAATAAAATATTTTCTCCAGTTATTTGATTTTTCTGAGTCCATATTGGATAAGGATATTCATAAACTTTCAGGTGGAGAAAAACAAAGAATAGCACTTATTAGAAGTCTCCTATTTAAACCAGAAGTGCTACTTTTAGATGAGGTAACTTCTGCTTTAGATGCAGAAAACACAAAAATAGTTGAATCTGTTATAAATAAATTAAACTCAGAAGGTATGACTATACTTTGGGTAACACACAACATAGAACAAAGTAAAAAGTATGCTAATAAACTACTCTCAATCGAAGGTGGTAAATTAAAAAATTTAGAGGTGATAAGATGAATGCAGAAAACACGTTAAATATTTACTCACTTTTAATAGCTTCTTCTTTAGTAATTGTCTCTATATTCATCTCACATTCACAAAAGCTTAAATTAGAAAAAGAGATAATAATAGGTGTTATTCGAGCTGTAATTCAATTATCATTAGTAGGCTATGTTTTAAACTATATATTTGGTCTTAAAAGTTATGCTTTTACAACTTTATTAATGATATTTATGATATTTAACGCAGCCATGAATGCTAGAAAAAGAGGCGGTAATATCCATAATTCCTTGCTTATTTCTTTTATGTCCATAGGAACTGGTACTATTATAACCTTAGCTGTTTTAGTATTATCTAAATCTATAAAATATGAGCCCTACTCTGTAATTCCTGTATCAGGAATGGTTATAGGTAATGCTATGGTAGCTATAGGTCTTTGTTATAAGCAACTAAATATTAACTTTAAAAATCATAGAGATGAAATCGAAACCAAACTATCATTAGGTGCAGAAATATTACCATCCTCTATGAATATCATAAGGGATGCCATGAAAACAGGTATGATACCCACTATAGATTCTACCAAAACTCTTGGAATAGTTTCTCTTCCTGGTATGATGACCGGTCTTATATTAGCCGGTACATCTCCAATTGAAGCTATAAAATTTCAAATAATGGTTACATTTATGCTACTTGCAACAACCTCAATTTCTGCATTTCTAGCTTGTTTTATGTCTTATAAATCATTTTTTAATAAACAAAAACAATTATCTTTATAAAAAAAAGTACTGTCTTTGATTTTTAAAGACGGTACTTTTTATTTATATTCACTATATCTAAGTAAGATATCCTAAACCTTTATTTATTTTCAGATGACTTATTTATATTTTTACTTTTATTAAAAGCTAAGGTAGATAACAATGTAGCCGATAAAACTATTGAAAGAGGCACTATAAACTTAGCCGAAAGTGGGTTTAATATGTTTTCCCCCATATATGAATAGCACATAGTTTCTGGTATAACTCCTAATAAAGATGCTACTATAAAGGGCTTGTATTTTATTTTTGTAAGTCCACAGGTATAGCTTAATGGATCATATGGTAGTACTGGTGGTAATCTTAAAAGAAATAGTATCTTAAAACCATCTTTCTCCATATTATTATTGAATTTCAAAGCTCGTCCTTTTAATATCTTGTCTATAAAATCTTTCCCTAAAAATCTTGAAAGATAAAAGGCAAGTGTACCTGATAAGAAAAACCCTATCATATTTACCATAAAACCTTTAACTGGGCCAAACACTATTCCAGATGAAATAGAAAGCATAGCTGAAGGTATTATTAAAACTAATGGCTTCAAAGCAAATACTGCTATAAAACAAAACAATGCATATTTCCCATAACCTCTAACATAATTAATAAAATTTCCTAAGGAAATAAACTGCTTAAGTCTATTTCTATTAATAAATATAAAAATTAAAAAAGCCACTATAAACAAACCTAAGAATAACCGCTCCCTATTTTTTTTATTCATACCGCTTCTACCTCTTCATTTTTTAAATTTCTTCACTATTTTATCACATTAACTTAATAAATATATACTTTTTTAAAAATAAATAATCTCGTTATGTTTTTAAGAAATTAAAACTTAGTATTTAAGTGTACCTTTGTCCATCTTAAATACTAAGCAATTTTTCAAAATATATTAATAGCATATTAAAAGTATTTAATTTAGTGCAACGTGGAATCTATAATTATATCTCTATACCCTTATAGAATTACTTTGTATACTCCTTAATATATTGCATATTTTATTAACATTATAATTATATACTATGTTCTCTTCATCTATAATATATGATTTTTGTAAAAGCTTCATATCTTTTAATTCTATTTCATATGTAGAATTAAAAACCTCTTCATAATATTTTCTATTATCATTATTTAGTATTAATAAATCCTCTTGCATAGTACCCATCATTTCAAAATAAATATATAATCTTTTAGTATCTTTCATAAATTCTTTATAATCATCTATTAGCTCTAAGCTTTCACCTATAGAAAAAAACTCCTCATCATGCATCTTTATGCTATTTTCTAAAACATCTATATACTGTTTAAACTCATCTAAATTAAACTCTATAGGATTTAATATTGCGCTTTTGCATAAATTAAACAGTTCTTCTTTTAAATTTTTATAAGCTATCACTACATTTTCATGTATCTTAGGAGGTGCAATAGTATAGTTAACTACTAAGGATACAACTATACCTATTATGGTATCCAACGTTCTATATATACTATACTCTAAGGGGCTCCTTCCATTTAAGCTTATAAATATCACACAAAATACAGTACAAGATATTGCAATAGATTTATCCCATTTAAAATAGTTACATATAGTTATTATTATTACTATTCCAATACCTACAAGGATTATATTACCTGGAGCTATGAGGGACATTACAAGCCCCACAAAAGCTCCTACAATAGTTCCTTTTATTCTATTTACTCCTGACTTATATGAGTTAGATACAGTGCTACCCATAGTTATAATAGCAGAAATACAAGCATAGAGTGCATTATTTATTGGGAATATTCTAGAAATAAGAATGCATATAGAAACCGCTAAGGCAGTTTTTATAGTTCTCATGCCTATTTTCATGAATTACCAC
>CAYYWN010000231.1:3633-4173 GCA_964474485.1 uncultured Clostridium sp.
TCATCGTAGCTTATCCAATCACTCCAACTACCTCCATAAAGTTTAACTTTAATACCTAGTTCATCTAAAATCATTACACTTACAGAACCCGTAATTCCAGATCCGCAGTGTACAATTATAGCTTCCTTTTCGTCTAAGCCCTTTAATAATTCATTTAATTCTTCTTTTGGCTTAACCTTAAAATCATTAAAGTTATCTTTCCAAAAATAATTTTTAGATCCCGGAATATGTCCTGCCTTTTTATCTACTGGTTCAACATCTCCTAAATATCTTTCTTCTTCCCTAACGTCCATTATAAAAATAGTATCTAGATTATCCTTTACATATTGCATATCGCAGCACATATCATCTTTTATATTTAAAGATAGTGTTCCTACCTTTCTATCACTATTAATAGTTTCTTTTTGATCTAAAGGAAGACTTCTATCTTTCCATGCCTTTATACCTTCTTCTAATATATATACATTATCTTTTCCAATATACTTAAATAGCCACCAAAGTCTAGATTCAGCAGCTAAATCCTCATCATCCTATATAATA
>CAYYWN010000232.1:0-4151 GCA_964474485.1 uncultured Clostridium sp.
TCCACTATAGCTATATCTGGAGTTAAATTAAAATCTGCTAATGGGTATTTTATCCCTGCCTTATAATCAGTTATAACTGAAAAAGCTGTAACTTCTGTAGCTGTTCCACTAGTTGATGGTATCGCTACAAATCTTGCTTTATTTCTTAATTCAGGTACTGTAAATGGATCTTTTACATCATCAAAGGTTGTTTCCGGGTGCTCATAAAATATCCACATAGCTTTAGCTGCATCTATAGGTGATCCCCCTCCGATAGCTACTATCCAGTCTGGCTCAAAGGATCTCATAAGTTCTGCACCATTCATTACAGTTTCTACTGATGGGTCTGGTTCTACACCTTCAATTTTCTTTGTTTCCATACCCGCTTCTTTTAAATAATTTTCTACTTTATCTAAAAACCCAAATTTTTGCATTGAACTTCCACCAGTTACTATAATGGCCTTTTTACCTTTTAAAGTTTTTAATATCTCCATAGATCCTTCTCCAAAGTATATATCTCTTGGTAATGTAAATCTATTCATGCTTCATACCTCCCGATTTTATTCATATATTTATTATATACATAATAATAGCAACTATCATGCCAATAGATATTTATTTAACAATTTTTTATTATTATAGTTAAATATTTAACTATAAATAGCTTTATTGCTACTTACTATAATAGTAATAACATTTACTCATAACTTATTAATCACAGTTTAATGTGGTTACTGTTCTAATTAGGAACAATCCGTGCTTAATAACTCGTTCCATAATAGAACAACGGTCTATTATGGAACAAGTTAAATTGTTAACCTTACTTTAACAAAATAAATACAACTAATATCATAACCATAGCTGTTAATATACTTTTTTTCTTGTAATCTTCCCATTTATCGCTTTTAATCATAGCATTAGTTTCTATAAGATAATCTATTGTTATAAACAAAAACACCATCAATGGATATCTTATACTATTAGTTGGGAGTTTAGCTTTATATCCTACATACATAAATAAAAAGGCTACAATAAAATCCGATACTGGATCTGACTTTATATACTTTTTAAATTCTTCTCCCTTAACCTCATATGCTTTATATCTATCTACATTTATAAAATATAAAAGTTTATTATAATAGTTTTTATTTATAAGTTGAAGTGTACCTTTTAAAATATAAAATACTCCTAATATGTAAAGAGAAATCCTAAAATTCCATATAGATATTATAGCTAACATAAGACCTATCATAACAGATGTTATAAATCCTTTAAAACTCATTTAATATTCCCCCAATGTTATATTTCTTCATTTTTCTATATAATGTATTTCTGCCTATATTTAATATAGATGAAACTTTTGTTATATTACCATTAAACTTGTTTAAACAACAAATTATAGCCTTTTTTTCTAGCTCTTCTAGAGAACATAAATAATCTTCTTCAATTAAATTAACTTTATCTATAGAAACCTCATCATCTATAACAGAACTATTACCTATAAAATCATAATCTATGCTACCATTAAAGTTCACTACTTTCTCTATAAAATTTTCAAGTTCTCTTACATTTCCTTCCCAAGTATAATTTAAAAGTTTATTATAATCTTTTTTATTGATAACTGGTATAGATTTATTCAATCTTATACTCTTAATTTTTAGGAAATGTTCTATAAGCAATAAAATATCATCCCGTCTTTCTCTAAGTGGAGGTATTATAATAGGTATTACACTTAATCTATAATAAAGATCTTGCCTAAATGTACCTCTTGCCACTTCTTTTCTAAGATCCTTATTAGTTGCAGCAATTATTCTAGCATCTACATTAATATACTTACTTCCACCAACTCTTGTTATTACACCTTCTTGAAGCACCCTAAGTAAGTTTACTTGCATATCTATTGGCATCTCCCCTATTTCATCTAAAAATAAAGTCCCCCCCTTTGCAAGTTCGAATTTTCCTAGCTTGCCTCCTTTTTTTGCTCCAGTGAATGCTCCATCATCATAACCAAAGAGTTCGCTTTCTATAAGATTTTTTGATATAGCTCCACAATTTATAGCTACAAATCCTCCATTTTTTCTATTACTATAGTTATGAATAGCTTGAGCTAAAACTTCTTTACCCGTTCCACTTTCGCCCTCTATAAGCACTGTAGATGGACTATTGGCAACTCCTTTAGCATATTCTTTTATCTTTTTCACTTCGATACTTTCTCCAATAAAGTCCTCAAAGGTGTACCTAGCTTTCATCCCTGTATACTTATTTACTAGATTAAATACATTTTGTATATCTTTTAAAAGTATTACCATACCCTGAACCTTTTTATTATCATAATATATTGGATATATATTTATATTGTAACTTTTTCTTATACCGTTTATATTTAAACTTATTTCCTCATCTTCAAACTTTTTGTCATCTTTTAAAATTCGAAAAAAGTGTTCCCAGTTATAAAATATGCTTTCTATAGATTTATTTATTATTTCATTTCTATTTAGATTTAACATAATACAAGCTTCATCATTTATACTATTTACAATCCCATCTTTATCTACAGCAATTATACCAGAAGATATAGAGTTCATAATAACATTCATATATCTATAAGTTTCCTTTATTCTTCTTTGAACTTTATCTACTTTTAACTGATTTTCTATAGATTTAACCGCTGCCACTACAAGACCTAATGTATGAGGATGAACAAGATCACTATTACCTGTAAGATTTAATGTACCTATTATCTTTCCATTTGCATCATGTATAGGTGCTGCAGAACAGGTCCATCTGTGATATACATTAATAAAATGCTCTTTTTGTGATATTTGAATAGGTGCATCTTCCTTTATGGCTGTCCCCATGGCATTAGTCCCTATGTTCTTTTCGTCCATATATGCTCCTATTACCATATCTAATTTTTTAGCTGATTCTATAATCTTTTTATCTCCTATTATATTTAATATACAACCTTCATTGTCAGTTAAAAATATAATAAACCCAGAGGTCTCTAAAAAGTCATAGAGTATATTTATGAAGTCAAAAGCTACATCTATTAATTCTTTATTTTTATCTAAAGCACTACTTACTTCATTACCCATAAGTATTTTCTTTGAAAATGTCCTTTCTTTTTCTATTCCATATACCTTACTTCTTTCATGAGAGTTTTTTATAATTTCTTCCTTTTTCTTTTTATCGTACAATCTATCATCTCCAAATCTTAGTAAATAACTACATGCTCCTCAAAATGATTTCAATATTGTAGTATATTCTTACCTTAGACTATACCCAAGTCTTAATCTTTAGTTTAACCGTAACCTCATTTTATCATATTATAGTTTAACTTAGAAACTATACAATTTTAAAATCAGCTTCATAACTTAAAATTTTCTTTATATTTTTTAAATGTCAGCTACTAAGTAGCTAACATAATATTCAAAAAAGACGACCTATAGGTCGTCTTTAAATTATGTTTTTTTAATATTATTTGCTATAATTGTATAATCCTTTTCCTGTTTTTCTGCCAAGCCATCCTGCTCTTACGTATTTCCTAAGTAAGCTATGTGCTCTGTATTTACTATCTCCTGTTTCTTTATATAAAACATCCATTACAGCAAGGCATACATCAAGACCTATAAGATCTCCTAATGCTAAAGGGCCCATTGGATGATTAGCTCCAAGCATCATTGATTTGTCTATATCTTCTGCACTTGCTATATCTTCTGCAAGTATTCCAACTGCTTCATTTATCATAGGTATTAGTATTCTATTTACTACAAATCCTGGAGCTTCCGCAACTTCTACTGGATCTTTTCCTATAGATATAGAAACTTCCTTTACAGCATTGAAAGTTTCTTCTGATGTAGCCATTCCTTTTATTATCTCCACAAGTTTCATTATAGTTGCAGGATTAAAGAAATGCATTCCTATAACTCTATCTGGTCTATTTGTCGCTGATGCTACCTCTGTAATTGATAAAGATGATGTATTTGAAGCAAGTATAGTTTCCTTTTTACATATTCTATCTAACTCAGCAAATATTTGTTTTTTAATTTCCATGTTTTCTATAGCAGCTTCAACTACTAGGTCACAATCTTCAGCAAGGTTCATATCTGTAGTTCCTGAAATTCTTGAAAGTATAGTTTCTTTATCAGCTTCTGTTATTTTGCCTTTAGTAA
>CAYYWN010000233.1:0-4151 GCA_964474485.1 uncultured Clostridium sp.
TCTTAAGGAATATTCCTATTACATATAACCCCGCTACCAATATAAGTAGTTGCTCCGGAACAAATTTTATTAAATCCATTTTATTTACCACCTTTTATTTTTTAAATATATAATCTTTAACTTCTTTAACATCACATTTAATATCTTCTATTGAGGATAAACTAGATGTTAATTCCTGCACTATACCCTGATAGTTCTCTTCTCTCTTTTCACTCCTATTGTCCCTCTGCTCTTGCTTTTTAAGGGTATAAAAAAAGAGCCATACAAATAATGCATAGCCTAGTCCCTGACTTATTGCCATTTTTAAAACCTCTCCATCCATGCTGCACCTCTTTCTTTTATTTTGCGTAAAATAAAAAGACTCTTAAAAGTCCTTATCTTGTTTTTACATTTAATAATTTCAAACTTTATTAAGACTCTTTATAGTTTAAAAACTTTTTTAATAAGTTTATATCCGCCTTTAAGACTGCTATTTCCTGATCCTTTTCAATTTTCAACTCTTGCAAAGCTTTACTAACTAGGGGTAGAAGTGTACTAGTTTGTGGGTTTAGAAGGTCAGTACCATCCTCCTGTTTTATACCAAATACCAGTTGTGGGTTTATCTCTTGCAGCTCTTGGGCTATATAGCCTATATCCACATGGGAATTATCTCTATTAAAATTAAACTGTCTATGCTTAATTCGCATTACCTTACCTAAAGCTTTTAAATCAGTATCCTCAATAGAATGCTTTAGCCTAACATCAGACGCCCATGCAGTTATACCCCATACGCCATCAGATGTTGAGGAGACCTCTATATAATTGCTTGCTGCTGCTAAAGTTAATCTGCGTATGTTAGGCGAGTATAGAAGGTAGCCAGCTTTATAGATTAAGTTTTTTGCCACAAACTCTAAATCGCCATTACCAACTGAAGCACTACCATTTCTACATAGGATACGAGAATCATAGTCGAAATTGCTGTTGTTACTATGGAAGTCAATGTAGGATTCTCTCGTAGCCATATTAGTACCTATTTCCATACCTATGTTACTAAGACCATCTTTACGAACATAAAACATACTTCTAAACTCTTCATCCACTATTTCGAAAGCTCCATTGTTAATCTTTAAACCATTAGGGTCTATTCTTATTTTGCCTGAATTTATTTTGTTGAAACCTATAGTTATACTATCAGGCAATTGTTCCATGATACTTCCCATACTTTTACTAGTCAAAACTTGGTTATCAGCGGTATAAGCAAACATATGGAAGTTTAACCAAGAATCATGGGAGCTTGGGTTTTTCCTATTGGTATTTACAACTTTAATAGTATGTCTCCCATTGGTTAAAGCACCAGAGGACCATATTTTGGCCTTACTTATAAAGGGGGCACTGTACAAATCTACAGTAGCCTTTTTGACATTGTCTATAAATATATCCACAATACAACTATCATTTGTCTTACTAGTCCAAACATCTATGGCTGTACCTTCAAAAGTTAGTTGAGCAAATGTATTTAAGCCATATACACCAACAACCTGCTCCCCTGCATTGTTTTCATGGGCTATCTCATGTGGTTGACTAAAAACTACAGCTGTACTAGTACATCTTTCTTCTATTACTACATTCTCTTTTTGCTTTACATTTGTAAATACTGTACTAGTAATGTTGTCTGGCTGTAGTTTTATTTCGGTCTGACCTACCCTATTCTGTAAACCATCAAATTCGGTTTGATTAACCTTTAAGGCTATACTATTATTAAGTATATTAATATTACTCTCAGCTGTAGTTACCCTATTACCCATGGCGTTTACTTTACCATCTAAAGTACTGGTAGCCACTTCTGTTTTACCCACTCTAAGTGTGATATTGTCTAGCTTTACATTTATTTCTGCAACTTTGGTATTAATCTTGGTGTCTACTTGGTTTATAGCTTGGTCTGTATCTTCGGGTGCTGGTGTCCAATCCTTAGGTGCTTTATTACCCTCTACTAACATTACATTAGTAAAGGTAACATGATTCGCTAAACTTTCAGTAGAATTAACGCCACCATATAATAGTAAATCCTTACCTGGTATATCACTTGTTGTAAAAGTGATATACATACGCTCATATTTTTCTTTTATATTGCACACCGTAGCTACTGTACCCTGTGCATTTGCACTATTATAACAATAGATGAGAAAACCTTTCGGGTTCCCTATCTTTATTTCATAATCTGCACACACTGTAAAAGTTGTATTTATAGGCAAGTTCCGAAATAGATACAAGGCATTAACGCCTTTTGGTTTATCTAGAATTTTTGAATTTAACACTAAATTTCTAGTACCTAAATCCATTTCACTAATGGATTTATCTATTTCAGTTTGACTTACCTTTAGTTTAATGTCTTTCTGCAATACCTCTATGCTACTTGTGGCTTTATTTAAGTTAGTGGATACAGTATTTATGTTGTCATCTGTAGTGTTTTTATATTGTGTAAAGGTCTGATTATCCACCTTTAATTTAATAGCTTGATCCATAGCATTTATAGTAGCTTGTTGCTTAATTATAGTAGTTTTATTTTCTTCTAGTACTATCTTTTGTGTAGATAATTCTACATCTAAAGTCCTATCACCCACTTGAATTTTAGTGCCATTAATTTGTGTAGTAGCTCCATTAATATTTACTATTACATCATTTATATTTAATTTACTGCCACTTATATTTGCATTATCCGATACCTTACTATTATCTATTGCACCCTCTGCGATTCTCTTGCCATTTATACTACCTACAGTTATATTATCTGCATTTAAATTCTTTACCGTTATAACAGTAGCATCTATTATTCCAGCACTTAACTTTGTACCACTAAGTGAAGAAATTTGAGCAGATCCTATTGCCCCTTCTGCAATAATGGAACTTCCTGCGACTATCTTTCCAGCTGTCATAAGTTCAACAAATATTTCCTTGGATAAGATAGTATCTATAGATCCTACTTTTGTTTCTAAAAGAGTTATTTTACCCCTTGCTGAAGTTAAATCTACTATAGTTGCCTTAGTAGCATACAAATCATTTATACGTGCTGTTTCTGCATTTAATTTAATTACATCTGCTTTATGCACTTCTAGATTTGTTATCTTAGCATTTACTGCAATTAAGTCAGTAGTATAAAGATTATCTATCCTTGCATTAACGACTGTTAAATCCTCTATAGTAGCTTTTTCAATAAGTGCAAGTTTAATATTAGCCTGTTCTATAACAACTCTTTCAACTTTATTTTTTATGCTACCATTTGAACTAAATTCTTGTGCCTGTTCAGTCTTTCCCACTGCTTTAGATGTGGAACTTAATCCACCTTTATAACTAAGTTTTTGTTGCATTAAAAGAGTGGGAAAAGTATTCCCCTTAACATCAATTATCTTAATTTTATCTCCGGCCATAAGAGCAGGGTTTCCTTGCCAATCCATAGAATATGGCATATAAGATAAAACCTTAAGAGTATTAAATATATTATTAAGTTGTACTTGTGTCATTATAGGATTTTCAAATTTAATTTCATTCCCACTTGCACCTACTGATATAATATTTTCTCCTACCTGGCAAGCTAACCTGCCTATAGTAAATGCTTTTTCTGAAGTATTAAGTTTAAAATAATTGTCTCCAGTAACCTCTACATTAGTAGTGCCATAACTAACTATCTCTAATTTTCCAATCCTGTTAAACCTAGCAAAACCACCTAAAAAAGAAGCTATAAAACTAATAGCTTCCCTATAGGTATATCCTTCTATTTTATTAATAAGAGTACTTGGAAGAGTTGTAGCTAATTGTACTCCAGCCTTACTACATATCTCTTGAGCTACGCTATTTATACTTGCTGGATAACTTAAATTAGAAAAATAAGTCCTCTCAAACTTAATCATATTATCATAACAGATTAATTTTACTGTACTTTTATCTTTACTTATCTCATCTACTGTAAAAACTCCCAAGGGTACATCTTCATAATTACTTCCAACTAACAAACTAAGATTTGGATTCACTATTGCATTTTCTAATATTAATATATTAGGTACATCTATAAGGGTAACTTCTAATTTAATACTTGCCACCAATTCCAACATAAAACTAACAACGTGAATAAAATTTTTCCCTTAAAGCCTCCCTAATCTATTTATTCAAATCAAATA
>CAYYWN010000234.1:0-477 GCA_964474485.1 uncultured Clostridium sp.
TTTATGGGTTGGATTTTAGTAGCAGCACTTAGCCCTTTATCAAAGGTACTTTCTACTGCAGGATTTGTATGGCTATTTTTAGGTGGAATATTTTACACCATAGGTGGTGTTATTTATGCTATAAAAGTGCCTAATATATCTAAAAGATTTGGATTTCATGAGCTATTTCATATATTTGTTTTAATGGGAAGCTTTAGTCACTTTTTATTAGTATATAAATATATAATGTAACTTAATTATTATATTAATAATACAACAAGACATGTAAGGCTCTAAAGTCTTCCATGTCTTCTATGTCTTTTTGTATTATTAGTTTAAGTTAAAAATTTAATTTTTATACTTGTTTTTTATTCCTCTAACATATTCAAAAGCTTTTCTGTTAAAACTCCAAACTTAGGATTACCTCTCTCCCTTGGCCTTTCCATATCAACTTTAATTATTTCTTTTATCTTACCTGGTTTACTTGACATAACTACA
>CAYYWN010000234.1:487-1888 GCA_964474485.1 uncultured Clostridium sp.
ATTGCTTCATCTACACTATGTGTTACAAATAATATAGTTTTCTTATTTTTGTCCCATATTTTTAAAAGTTCTCTTTGAAGAAGTATTCTCGTATATGCATCTAAGGCTCCAAAAGGCTCATCCATCAAAAGTACTTCTGGATCGTTAGCTAATGCTCTCGCTATTGCAACCCTTTGTTGCATACCCCCTGATAACTCATGTGGATATGATTTTTCAAATTCTTTCATACTTATCATGTCTAAATACTTTTTTGCTATAACATCTCTTTTTGATTTTTTCATCCCTGAAAACTCTAGCCCAAGACCTATATTATCTATAACTGTTTTCCAGGGCAATAATGAATAGTTTTGAAAAACCATCCCTATATCTTTTGTAGGTTTATCCAATTCATTATCAAGATAATATATTTTTCCGTGACTTGTTTTTTCTAATCCTGCAATTATTCTAAGAAGAGTAGACTTACCACAACCTGATGGACCTATAATGCAAATAAAATCATTTTTATCTACTTCCAAATTTATCTTATCTAATGCTGTAAATTTAAGGCCTTCTGCAGTGCTAAATACTTTTTCTACATCTTTTATACTTATACAAGTATTCATTTTTTAGTCACCCCTATCTACTTTTCCTTTCCCAAGAAAAATATTTCTTCTCTAAAAATCTATATATCATATCTAAGGTAGCACCAACAACGCCTATACATATGATTCCTGTAATCACCAAATCCGTCCTAGCTAATTCATAAGCATGAGTAATCAAGTATCCCACCCCCGAAAGGCTTCCTGGGAGCATTTCGGCTGACACAAGGCATGCCCAAGCTATTCCAAGTCCCGTTCTAAGTCCGTTTATAATTGTTGGGGCCGCTGCAGGTATGAGTATTTTTAAAAAAATATCTCGTTCACTTGCGCCTAGAACTTTCGCTGAATCAATTAATGTCTGTCTTACATTTTTCACACCAAAAGTTACATTGGTTAGTACAGGGAAGAATGTGCCTAACGCTATAATAAATATCATAGATATTTTAAAGTTACTTAGGTATACATACATACTTCCTTGTTTAAGTCCAAACACTGTAGCAAGACTTGATACCCCAAACCAACCAAGTACAAGTGGAACCCAAGCAAGTGGTGGAACTGGTCTAAATAAATTTATAAAATTTTCAAATAAGGAGTTTACTATATCTTTATATCCCATAAGTATTCCAAGTGGCACAGCTATAATTACGCCTACACTATATCCAAGTAAAACTCTAAGCAGGCTTACAAATATATTTCTTGGTATTGACCCAAGCCCAATAAAATTATCAGTAGCATGTAAAAAGTTTACCATTACTTTTGAAATACTTGGAAGTATTATAGGATTTCCAATTGATACTGCCATAAGGCTCCAAATTATTAAAAA
>CAYYWN010000234.1:1898-4131 GCA_964474485.1 uncultured Clostridium sp.
TTAAATGTTTTAGCCACGTCCTCACTCCTTATAATATTTTAAAAAGCTTCTGCCCATAATGACAGAAGCTAGTATATATTCTTATTTGTTTGATTCCTTCGCATAATCAAAATAGAATATCTTTTGTTTTACTTCATCAAAGCTTTTATTTTTTAAATCTCCACTGAATTTACCCATCTGGTCTATAGCATCGTAGTAAACCTTGATACCATCTACCCATTTATCTGTTGGATCTGTAGTATATTTAATTTTGGACACTTTTATTGCCTCTTCATTTACTCCTATAACTTCTGATAGTATTCCTGAAACCTCATCCTTATGGTCCATGCAATACTTTGCATCATCTGTTATAAGTTGAACCATTGCTTTAAACACTTCAGGATACTTTTCTATTAACTCATCTCTAGCCGCAAACACGCAACATGGGAAGTTACCCCATTGGCCTATTGGTGGAAAATCTTCAAGATTTAAAACTATCTTACCTAACTTTTCATATTCTGCTGTTTCTGGATAATGCGAAGGTCCTATCCACCCGTCCACTTGTTTGCTTGAAAGTGAAGGAAGTAAATTTTGCGCTCCTTTTAAATCTACTAATAAAACATCTGCTGTGGAATCTCCTGGATCCTCAGTTACCTTCAATCCCTGCTCCCTTAAAACTGACTCAAGAACTATTCTAGGTCCACTTACAGGTGAATGGTACCCGAGCTTCATAGGTGTATTTGAACTTTTTATATATTCTTTTACATCATTCCATCCATAAAAGTTCTTATCAGGACCAAATACAAGTCCCACTCCATCTGTTTGTACTGGAGATAGTATTTTCAACTTTGTCCCTTGATCATAAGCTGATAACATTGCTGTATTTGAGGTAAAAGCTGCATCTAAATGACCTTGTCCCATCAATGTTGCAACCTCTGATCCACCCTTTGTCTTTATAAAATTAAATAATGCAATTTTCTTATTATCCTTTATTAACTCAAATTGCTCATCTGATAGTGGATTCATATATACACCGCTTTTCTTAAATTCATCTACCTTTTTAAGAAGTACATTCATTATTCCAGTATGTAATTCATTTCCCCATGAAATTGTAATTGTAGGTATGTCTTGTGATTTTTCTTCCGTCTTACCAGCGGTTGTTGATGCATTTTTAGAGCTACATCCAACTGTGAATAATAATATTCCAGCAATGATAAATGCTAATAATTTTTTCAATTTACAGCCTCCTTTTATAAACTAAATTTAATGTCGTGTTTTGTCTTATCTCCAGATAATTGTATTAAATATAAGATGGTTTGTACAATTGAAAATACAGATACTGAATCTATATACTATAGGTACATTAAATTTATAATAAACACTTACATATCTTGCTTTAGGTCTTTAATTTCAAATCCAAAAACACCAACACGCCAACTGTGAATTATTACAATTAATCATATTAAGATTTTTAGACGTGATATGATTCTATGTGTTATTTTTAAACAAAAAAAGTACCAACGCTTACAAAACGTTGATACTAAAGGTTATTTTGGTGCGAAAGACGGGACTTGAACCCGTACAGTTTCCCACACGCACCTCAAGCGTGCGCGTCTGCCATTCCGCCACTCTCGCACATTTATTTACTCCTCATATTATATCAGTAATAATTAATATAATCAATAACATATTAAAAACATTATTGATTATATTAAAAATTAAATTTAGTCTTAATTTACTTATAATTATAAAAAACTTAAGCCCTATTATAATTAAATATACTTGAAATTTTACTATATAGTTTATTTAATTTTTAAGATAGAAGCATAGTATCACTTAAATCATTACTAGAAGCCACATTTTTAAATTCTTCTATAAGATCACTTACCTGAAGTTTTGATTTAAAATCTTCTTCTAAGTTTTTTACTATAGCTCCCTTATGCATTAATATTAGTCTATTTCCAAAGGTTATTGCATGACTTAAATTATGAGTTACCATAATAGTTGTAATTCCCTTTTCTTTAACTATATTTTCAGTAATATTTATTATGTTTTCTGAAGTATTGGGGTCTAATGCAGCTGTATGTTCATCCAATAAAAGTAAATCAGGTTTAACCATAGTTGCCATTAATAGTGACAAGGCTTGCCTTTGACCTCCTGATAGGCTTCCAACCTTTGTATTGAGTTTGTTTTCAAGACCCATATTCAATATGGAAAGTTGATCTTTAAAGTATTTTTCTGTATCTTTTTTTAT
>CAYYWN010000235.1:0-4130 GCA_964474485.1 uncultured Clostridium sp.
ATGACTCTCTTCCTCTAATATATTAATTAGAATAGGCACATATAGAAGAGATATAACCTTAGCCATTAATCCTGCAAAAGAAAGTATGGCAAATCCTTTTGTAGTAGATTGTTCCTTCATGATTCTCTCCTCAAAATTACATTAGAATTTAAATACATCCTTCTTTATCTTTTTAAATATTGGTGGAAGTGATTCTGCTATTGTTTTATTTTTTAGATTCTCAAGCTTTTCTGGACATTCCTTGAAAATAACTTTATATGCATATAAGAATTGATATTCAAGTTCAAATTTATTGAAGAAAAAGCTATTCATCTTTTTGTTTCCGTATTTTTCATCTCCTATAATTGGATTACCTAGAGATGCTAACTGAGCTCTAAGTTGATGACTTCTACCAGTTATTAAAGTAGGCTCTATAAATGAGAATAACCCATTACTTTGTATAGTTTTAACTTCCATAGCTATTTCTTTAGAATTGGCTACTTTATCTTTAAATACTCTTGAAAGATTACTTCTCTCATCTTTAACTATATGACCCTTATATATTCCATCTTTTATTCTTCCCTGTACTAAAGCTACATAATATTTCTCAACGCCTCTTTCTCTTACCATCTCATTAAGATCTTTTAACGCCTTAAAATTCTTTCCGAACATTACAATACCTGATGTGTTTCTATCTAATCTATTACATGATGCAGGTGTAAATGTAATTTCTTTTTCTGGAGTATACTCTCCTTTTTCATGTAGATATGCTAAAACATGATCTGTTAAAGTAGGTTCTCCATTCTTTTTATCAGAGTGAACTAATATTCCTGGCCATTTTTCAATTAGTAAAATATTCTCGTCTTCATATGTTACTTTAAAATTTGTTTTTAAGCTCTGAAGCTTTTTCAGTTCTTTTTTCTTTTCTTCTTTGTTGTCAGATGTTTTTATGTCTCTTATTTCAACCTCGTCGCCTTCACAAAGGGAGTATTTTTCTTTAGCTTTTTTTCCGTTTATTTTTATATCTCCCTTTCTTATTGTTTTATATATAGCACTTAAAGGTACATCCTTTAATAATTTTCTAAGGAATTTGTCTAATCTTTGGCTTGCTTCGTTTGGTCCGATTAATATCTTCAAGTAAACCACTCCTATTTCTTCTGTTTTAGGTGATATGTAGACACACAAAACCCATTATATAAGCATAATATTATTTTAGTTTCTTGTCAAATATTGAAATGCCGCTTCACATTGTATTGAAATACCTAAAGCTAAGCTTTTTTCATCAATATCAAATAAACACCCATGGGCTGGGTTTACTATTCCTCTTTCCTTATTTTTTACTCCTAAGAAATAGAATGCACTTGGTCTTTCGTTTGAGAAATATGCAAAACTTTCAACTCCCATACTTGGATGTTGTAAAATCTCTATATTATTATTGCCTATTATTTTTTCTGCACTAAGCTTTAAATGATTTACCATATGGTCATTATTATAAAGACATGGGTAACTTTCCTCTATATCTATTTCACATTTTCCTCTCATTGCAGTGCATATTCCTTCTGTTATCTCTACAAGTCTATTTTTCACTAATTCTCTATGTTCACTTGTTAAAGTTCTCATTATACCTTTTATCTCAACTTCAGATGGTATAATATTTTGAGCTGTTCCACCATGAATTGCTCCGACAGTAATAACCCCTGGATAAACAGGCGGTATTTCTCTAGATATAATTGTTTGTAAAGATAATATAACTTGAGAAGCTATTATAATAGGGTCTATTGTATCCTCTGGGTGAGCTCCATGTCCGCCCTTACCTTTAATTTTTATTGTAAATGGGTTTGATGCTGCATTAAACACTCCATACTTTATTCCTATTTTACCTACTTCTATTTGTTCTGCTACATGAAGTCCAAATATAGCATCTACATTTGGGTTTTCTAAAACACCTTCTTTTATCATATATCTAGCACCTCCAACGGTTTCCTCCGCTGGTTCAAATAAAAATTTTACATTTCCTTTAAATTTATCTTTATTTTTATTAAGTAATTTTGCCGCTCCCATTAAAATAGCACTATGAGCATCATGTCCACATCCATGCATTTTTCCTTGTATTTTTGATTTATATGATACGTCTTTCTTATCTTCAAGAGGAAGTGCATCCATATCACCTCTTAATGCAACTGTTTTTCCATGTTCAATACCCTTAATAATTGCACATATCCCTGTTTTAGATACTTCCTTATAAGGTATTCCTTCTTTTTTTAAGAATTCCTTTATTTTTTCACTTGTTCTTACTTCCTCAAACCCTAGTTCTGGATGTTCATGAAAATCTCTTCTAATAGCTACTATCTCATCTTCTATTTCTAATGCTTGTTTATAAAAATCTATATTAAAATTCATACTCAACACCTCGTTACTCCCAATATATTTTAACTACATCACCTTCATGCAATTCATCATAATAGCTTGCATCTTTATCATTTCTTTTTAATACTATATTTCCTTTTGGAATGGTTAAATCAAAGTCTATAAAATCAAATATATCAACAAATATATAAGCTTTTTTTCCATGTAATTTTATAGAATCTTCATTTACTATAACGTTAATAATCTCCTCTTCTAAAGTCTTCTCCACATTAATAGATTTAGTTATATCTTTATTGATATTCTCCTTTAGAATTACATCATTAATTTTGCTATCTTTATTAGTTTCATCTTTACTCAAAGATTCTTCATCATCTTCTAATTTATCTATAATAAACTCTAAAGTATCATCATCTTTTATTATGTAATCATCTCTTAAAATATTATTTTCTATACAGATCTCTTTATTATCTTGTATATAGTATTTTTTCAGATCTTTAATAGTTTCAGGGTAAACAATTTCTATATCATCATCTCTTTGTATATCATAATCCAATGATATATTATCTCCATTTAAATATGCCTTAGGGCACATCTCTAGTTCTTCGTCGTTTAATTTAAATTTTACGCTATATATTTCTTTTACATACTCTTTTATTTTTCCTACTCCATCAATACCGTCTATAGCTGGTATAAGCTCTATTTTGTCTCCTTCTTTAACTTCATCCTCCATAGTAGCTTCTTTTCCGTTAAGCTCTATTTTAGCATTAGTTCCTAGGGTACCGAATGCTATCCTACTTATTCCATTTATTTTAAATTTTAAGTTTTTACCTCTTTTACATATTAAAATCTTAGGGTTAATCCCTGATTGTAGTAATACATCTATTACTTTATTTTTATGTGAATTAAAAAGACTTACTACATTACCATTTAAAATTACATCCATAAACTCATGTCCTAAGTTTCTAATAGCAACAAGAGCTATTCCAAGAACAGTTACTCCTATACTTCCTAAAGAATTGTCTTCTACAACACATTCTTCTATAGTATCTCTTCCCTTTATACCAATTCTTTGTTCCGGTAATGAAAGTTCTTTACTTAACGATTCCTTTATCCCTGGTGTATATGCTCCTCCACCAACTAAAAATATTGCATTGGGAGACTTTCCACCATTTAATTCTATTACCTTTGAAGAAATTTCATAAGCAATTTTATTAACAACTGGATCAATAACCTTTAAGATTTCTTCCCTGGTAACAGTGTTTTCAAGTCCCAATACATCTTTATATTCTATAATCTCCTTATTTACGCACTGTTTCTTCATTTCTTCAGCCATATTAAAATCTACAAGATAACTTTGAGCCACTATCTCTGTAATTTCATCTCCAGCCATAGGAACCATTCCATAAGCACTTATTGTGTTAGAATTAGCTATAGCTATATCTGATGTTCCTGCACCAATATCAACTAAAGCAAGATTTAAAAGTCTAAGTTTTTGTGGTATAACAGCCTCAATTGCTGCAATGGGCTCTAACGTAAGACTTACCACATCTAATCCAACCTTGTCCATTACTGCGTATAAAGAATCTATTACAGATCTAGGTAGAAATGTTGCAATAACATCTGTTGCTGCAATCTCTCCCTTATGTGAAAGAAGATTTGATATAAGATACCCATTTAAGTAGTAGCTCTTCACTGAATATCCTACACAATAAAGTTTCCCCTCTGATGTTTTAAAAATATCTTCTTCTGCCTTTTTTACTGCTGTACGTTCTAGACTTCTAATT
>CAYYWN010000236.1:0-4125 GCA_964474485.1 uncultured Clostridium sp.
TTGGTTCTTTAATCTCCTGTTTAGGTTCTTTTGGCTCTTCATTTTTTACCTTTTCATATTCACCTAAGATTGATCGTTGTATCTTTTCTCTAGTTTGTGTATTTATTGGATGAGCTATGTCCTTAAACTCTCCATCAGGAGTCTTCCTACTTGGCATTGCTATGAAAAGACCATTTTGACCTTCTATCACCTTTATATCGTGAACTACGAATTCATTATCAAAAGTGATCGAAACAATTGCTTTCATTTTGCCTTCTGCTGCGATTTTTCTAATTCTAACGTCTGTAATTTCCATTAAAACCCACCTCCAAAGATGCTTTATAATGTATACATTTCTCTATATATTTTCTTTTTCCTTCTTTTTCACGAGAAAATTTTATAAATCTTTTGAAAATTTGTTATTTAATAAAATTCGCTGGCTTTAGTAATACGTTTTCATCCTCATCTATACCCAAAAACTCTATAATAGAGAAATATTGCTTTATCACTTTCTTATCTAATTGTATATTATCAATTAAAACCCCTATTCCAAGAAGTTCACTTTCAAATTCTTTTAAAAGATCCATTATCCCCTTTGCAGTTCCACCAGCCTTCATAAAATCATCTATAAAAATACATTTACTCCCCTTTTTTAAAGACTTTTTAGAAAGAGACATATTTTGTATCCTACCACTAGATCCCGACACATAATTAATACTAACTGTAGGCCCCTCTGTTATCTTTGTATCTCGTCTAACAATTATAAGCTCTACTCCAAGGTTCTTTGAAACCTCATAAGCCAAAGGTATTCCCTTAGTTTCAACTGTAACTACATAATCTATTTCTTGTCCTTCAAAAAGTGAAGACAATATAGTAGCAGCTTTGGATACTATTTTCGGATTAAACATTATATCATTAATATATATAAAGTTTCCTGGAACTATCCTATCCTTCGAACTAAGATTTTCACATAAATCCCGCACAAAATTATTAGTATCTTCTTTTGATATCTTAGGTATGTATTTTATACCTCCAGAAGCACCAGATATGCTTTCTACCTTTCCTAATTGAAGCCTTTCAATTGTTTCCCTTATTATAACTATATCTTCACTTATAGAAGATTTAGCAGCGTTTAAAGGTTCTAAAAAATTATTAAGGCTTATAACCTTACTTGGATTGTTTAAAAGTATCTGTGTTATAGCAACTATTCTATTGTTTCTATTAAATCGATCCATTTTATCACCTATCATTTCAAATATTACGAACTATATTTTTAAAAAACATCTTATCATTCATATTCTATTCTATTAACAGTTTAATTTCAATTATTATTGAACTAATAATTCAATTAATCGTATAATGTAGATATATTAAATATTTTCTTTTCTAAATCTTATCTGCTCTAGACCATCTTTTGTTAATTAAGTAGTTTTTGATAATATAAGTATTGTTTTATGATAAAATGAAAATATATATAATTTAATATATTACAGTTAGTAACTAACTAAAATTTTAAACTGTTATTTTTATAAAATGTTTATTATAATTATTAAATGTATGTGGAAAATAATCTAGTATACTTAATAATTGTATTTCATCAACATTTGTATTAATCAGTTTTATTTAGTCAAATATATACATTATAGAAGGAGTGAAACATATTGTCTTTTAATTTTCTAAATGATAAAAATAAAAAAATCCACTTTATAGGTATTGGTGGTATAAGTATGAGTGGACTTGCCGCAATAATGCTTAAAAATGATTTTAGTGTTTCCGGCTCAGACATGAAAGATTCAGATATTTTAGATAAACTAAGAAAACAGGGTGCAAAAGTTTACATAGGCCATGATGATAAAAACATTAAAGATGTAGACTTAATAGTTTATACTGCCGCTGTACAAAGTAATAATCCAGAATTAAATTATGCTCTAAAAAATCATATTAATTTAATGGATAGAGCTGAGTTTTTAGGTGAGATTATGAAAGGTCATATGTATAATGTAGCAGTTTCAGGTACTCATGGTAAAACTACCTGCACATCAATGTTATCTCATATAGTCCTTTCTGCAAATCTAGATCCTACAATATTAGTAGGTGGAAATTTAGATATAATAGATGGAAACTTCAGAACTGGAGATAGTGAATATTTTATTACAGAATCCTGTGAATATAAAAGATCCTTTCTTAAGTTCTTTCCGTATATAGGATTGATATTAAATATAGATGCAGACCACTTAGATTATTACAAGGTTATTGATGATATAGAATCTGCCTTTACAGAATTCGGTCTGTTAATACCTAAAGATGGCTATCTCATATGTAACGCTGTAGACCAAAGGGCTCTTAATGTAATGAGCAAGGTTAACTGTAATACATTAACCTTTGGTATTGATTGTGGCGACGTACAGGGGAGAAATGTCAGGTTTGATGATAAAGGTAAAAGCAAGCTAGACCTATACTATAAAGACAAAGAATTATTTTCTTTAAGTTTAAATGTTCCTGGAAATCATAATATTTTAAATGCCTTAGCCGCTGTAGCTACTGCAATAACTTTAAACATTGATAATGAGCATATAATATCTGGGTTAGAGGGTTTTAAAGGTGCACATAAAAGATTTGAGATAAAAGGTATAAAGAATGAAATAACCATTATAGATGAGTATGCCCATCATCCTACAGAAATAAAAGCTGCACTATCAGCTGCCAAAAACTTTAAACATAATAAAATCTATTGTGTTTTTCAGCCTCATACCTATAGCAGAACTTTATCTTTATTAAAAGAATTTTCTCTTTCATTTAATGATGCAGATGAAATACTTTTACTTGATATTTATGCAGCTAGAGAAATAGATGATGGCACTGTAAATTCAAATATGTTAGGCGATAAAATAAGAAACAACGGTTTAAAATGCTTGAATTTTCATAGCTTTGAGGATACCTTAGACTATCTAAATTCTAAAGTAAAAAAAGGCGATTTAATATTAACTGTAGGCGCTGGCGATGTAGTTAAAGTAGGAGAAATGTTCCTAAATGCTATTTAATATAATTTATATATATTATAAATAAATTTTCTAAAAATAGAATTTTTTATTTTTCCTTTATAATATATTTCCTGGTTTAAAAATATCATTATAGATAATACTAGATTTAAGGATTAAATTTTATATTACTTTCTTATAAAGCTTTAATCATATTCTAGTAGATATAATGTAATATTTTAAATTAAAAAAGGAGATGTTTTATATGATGAACTTTTTAGTATCTTCAGTTGCAAATTTGATAATTATATTAATAAGCTTTTTTATATTTAAAGTTATCATAAGTGGTCCTACAAGGCATAGAATATATGAAAATTTTATGTCTTCCTTTGCAAAATTTATAATATATATCTTTTTAGCATCTACTGTTATAACTTCACTAACTGCTTTAGTTTTATATAAAACTAGATATATTGCATATATAAACGTAGTAGCTCCTGCCTTAGTTTCACCTATAATTGGATTCGTAGCTTCTACAGTACCCTCAAGAGGCACTGGTGATAAAAAGAATGCATAGCTTTAGTACTTCTAAGCTATGCATAAATAGCTTTATTTATGTCTTTTAAATATTTGCATTAATTATGCTTTTAGTGTAAAATTGTTTTATTGATACTAAAATTTAAATCAACTATGAAGAGAAGAGTAGATTTAGGAAAGTAGCCTTAGCGAGTCGACAATGGTGAAAGGTCGATGCAAACCCTATATTGAAGAACATCTCTGAGTTTCTAACCAAAATCACGCAATGTGAAAGTAGACTTAGACGGAATCAATCCGTTATAATTGAACAGCATTTATTGTGCTGTTAGAGACGTCAATATACTTATTTATATATTGACAAACTTGGGTGGCACCACGAAATTTAGCCTTTCGTCCCTTTATCGGATGAGAGGTTTTTTTTATATTTAATTTTAATAATTAGAAAGGTAGGATTGTAAAATGAAAACTTTAGAAATCAAAGAACTATACAGAAATGGCGAAAAATATTATAATCAAAATATTAAAGTAAATGGCTGGATCAGAACTTCTAGAGCTTCTAATGCTTTTGGATTTATAGAGCTTAACGACGGAACATTTTTTAAAAATATTCAAGTAGTTCTCGAAGGAGATA
>CAYYWN010000237.1:0-4114 GCA_964474485.1 uncultured Clostridium sp.
GGCTATGAAGGTATGCAAAGATAAAGATATTACAATAATTTCTCATGCTGAAAGCCAAGAGTTATCAGATATTGATATGAGGCTTGCTGAAAATACTATGACATGGAGGGATATAGTTCTTGCTAAATTTACAGGAGTAAGGCTTCACTTAGCACATGTTAGCACTAAAGAATCTATGAAATATATAATTGAAGCTAAGGAGGAAGGAGCTAAAGTCACATGTGAGGTAACGCCCCATCATATAGCCCTTACTTCTAAAACAAATTATAGAGTAAACCCTCCTTTAAGAGAAGAAGAGGATAGAAAGTTTTTGATAAAATCTATTAAAGATGGATATGTAGATGCAATAGCTACAGACCATGCACCTCATAGCAAAGAGGATAAAGAAAAAGGATACCCAGGGCTTATAGGACTTGAAAGTGCTTTTAATATATGTTACACCACCTTAGTTAAAGAAGAAGGAATATCTATAAATAAGTTATCAGAAATTATGTCATATAATCCAGCAAGGATAATGGGACTTAATAAGGGGAAAATCAGCATAGGATTTGATGCGGATTTTGTTTTAGTAGATACAGAAAAACAATATGAGATATATGAAAAAGATATAATTTCAAAAAGTAACAACACTCCCTTTATAGGATTTGAAGGATATGGAAAAATACTTGCAACTATAAAAGGTGGTAAAGTTATTTATAAAGGAGATGTCTAATTATGAATATAATGGATAAGCTTTACGAAAAGGTTGAAGAAAGAGGGAATACTTGTGTAGGTTTAGATACCAGTTTAGATTATATACCTCCATCAATAAAAACAAAATTTACAAATTGTGAAGATATGATATTTAATTTTAATAAAGAGATAATAGATTCAACCTTTGATAAGGTAGCTTGTTTTAAATTGCAGATAGCCTATTATGAGGCTCAAGGGATAGAAGGTTTAAGAGCATACTCAAAGACATTAAAATATATAAAAGAAAAAAACTCTTTAGCTATAGGAGATATAAAAAGAGGGGATATAAAAGATACAGCAAAGATGTATGCTAAAGCTCATTTTGAAGGAGATTTAGAGACTGACTTTATAACTTTAAATCCTTATATGGGAATGGATAGTATAGAGCCTTACCTACCTTATATAAAAAAAGGAAACAAAGGAGTTTTTATATTACTTAGAACCTCTAATAAGGGAGCCGAGGATATACAGTATATAGAATCAAGAGATGGAAAAAGAGTATATAATATCATGGGTGAAAAGATATCTTATATTGGTAAAGAGTATATGGGGAAAAAGGGCTATAGCCAAGTAGGGGCTGTTGTGGGTTGCACTCACATAGAAGAAGGCAAAAATTTAAGAGAAGAATTAAACAATACTTTCTTTTTAATACCTGGATATGGGGCTCAAGGTGGAAGTGCAAAGGATGTAGCCATTTATTTGAATAAAGGTAATGGTGGAGTTGTGAACTCTTCTAGAAAAATAATTTTAGCTTATAAAGACCATGAAGGAGAACGGGTAGGATTTTATGCTAGACAAGAAGTAATAAGAATGAATGATGAAATAAAAAATGCTTTAAACATTTAAATTTGTGGAGGTATATATGAGCGCTAATTTTACGAAAGTAAAGGTAATAAAAAATGAAGAAATATATAATAATATATTTAGCCTTTGTGTTGAATTAAATGAAGATGCAGAAAATTTACTTCCAGGTAAGTTTTATATGTTAAAGTCAGAAGATACGGAAACACTTTTACCAAGACCAATAAGTATATGTAGTTTTGATTTAAATAAACTAGAATTTCTTTATGAAGTTGTGGGAAAGGGTACTAAAAGTTTTAGTACCCTTTCTAAGGGAGATTATATAAATATAATTGGACCTTTAGGAAATGGATTTTCAGTTGATGAAGCTAAAGGAAATATAGCTATTATATCTGGAGGGATAGGAATAGCACCAATGAAAGAGCTCATAAAGAGATTAAAAGATTCAAAGGATGTAAAAACCATTCATTTGTACTCTGGTTTTAGAGAAGAACCTTATTTTATGGAAAGCTTTAAAGATACAGCTGACACAATTTATATAGCTACTGATAATGGTAAAGAAGGATATAAAGGCTTTATAACAGATATTGTAGATTATAAAAGTTATGATTTAGTATTTTGTTGTGGACCTTTACCTATGATGAAAAAGGTTGCACGTAGTTGTAAAAAATATGAGGTTAAATCTTATATATCTATGGAAAGTCATATGGCTTGTGGTGTTGGCGCATGCCTTGTATGCACATGTAAAACTAAAAGTGGAAATAAAAGAACATGTAAAGATGGACCAGTTTTCTTAGGTGAAACCTTAGAATTTTAAAGGGAGAGTATTATGAAAATAAATATAAATGATATTGAATTTAAAAATCCTGTTATAGCAGCATCTGGGACCTTTGGATTTGGACAAGAATACAATGATTTTTATGATGTAGGAAAGCTTGGAGGTATATGTACTAAAGGGCTTACTCTAAATCCTAAAGAAGGCAATGAAGGTATTAGATCCTATGAAACTCCCTTAGGTATGCTAAACAGTGTAGGGCTACAAAATATAGGCGTAGAAGAGTTTATAACAAGTGAACTTCCTAAAATGAAAAAGTTAAATACAAATATAATAGCTAATTTAGGTGGAGGATCTATAGATGAATACGAGAAGGCAGTAGAAATCTTAAATAATAGTTCTGTAGATATGATAGAGCTTAACATATCTTGCCCTAATGTAAAAGAGGGAGGCGTGGCCTTTGGTATAAAATCTAAAGTTGCTTATGATGTAGTATCTAGGATAAAAAAGATAAGTAAAAAGAAAGTGATGGTAAAGTTATCTCCTAATGCCGAGGACATTGTAGATATGGCATATAATTGCTGCATGGCTGGAGCTGATAGTTTGTCATTAATAAATACTTTAAAGGGCATGGCTATAGATATAAAATCAAAGAAACCTGTATTTAATAATATATTTGCTGGGCTATCTGGGCCAGCCGTTAAACCTATAGCACTAAGAATGGTTTATGAAGTCTCTTCTAAAGTGAATATACCGGTAATTGGAATAGGTGGTATAGGTTCCACAGAAGACGCACTTGAATTTATAATGGCAGGAGCTACAGCAGTTCAGATAGGAACTGCAAATTTTTATAATCCAAGAGTTGGAATAGAGGTAGTTAATGGTATACGTAAGTATATGAAAGAAGAGGGAATAAAGGATTTGTCGGAAATAAGAGGGATAGTACAAATATAGGTTTAAGGAGTTGTTATTATGGTTATTGATATATTAAAAGATAGTAAAGCTTTATTAGAAGGTCACTTTTTATTATCATCAGGAATGCATAGCAATAAATATTGCCAGTGTGCCAAGGTATTAGAGGATCCAAAAGAGGCAGAAAAGGTTTTAGAAAATGTAGCAACAAAGCTAAAAGATATTGAATTTGATATTGTTGTTGGACCTGCTATGGGAGGAATACTTGTAGCTTATGAATTAGCAAGGCAACTTGGGAAGGTATGTATGTTCACGGAAAGACAAGATGGGAAGATGACACTAAAAAGAGGATTTGAATTAAAAAAAGGAGAAAAAGTTATAATTTCAGAAGATGTAGTAACTACAGGGAAATCTTTTAAAGAAACAGAAGAAGTTATAAAATCATACGGAGCAGAAGTAGTAGCAGTTGCTTGCATAGTGGATAGAAGTAATAGGATAATACATGAAAGACCATTATACAGTGCTATAAAGCTTGATGTAGATAACTACGATCCAAAGGATTGTCCTTTATGCAAAGAATCAATACCTTATATAAAACCTGGTAGTAGGGATATTAAATAAAGTTATAATTTAATATGAGATTATGTGATTACTTGGATAAAGTAACATAAAAGGATTATAGGTATTGTTAATAGGACAGGGTGATTACAGTCAAAATACTAATTTGATATAAAGTATAAAAGGTGTTATTATATTACTGTTGGGTATACACCTAAAAATACTAGGCTCCTTGGTCAAGCGGTCAAGACACCACCCTCTCACGGTGGAATCAGGGGTTCGATTCCCCTAGGAGTCACCAAAGGTTAGAATATAAAGGTTTGAAGAAATTCAGCA
>CAYYWN010000238.1:0-4092 GCA_964474485.1 uncultured Clostridium sp.
ACTATATTAGCTGCTTATGCAACAGGTCTTCCCTTCGACATATTACATGCTATAGGTAATTTTATATTTGTATTAATATTATATAATAAATTTTATAACGTATTAAATAGATATAAGGATAGGTTATATTACACTTATACTAAATAAAAATTAGATTTTAAGTAACATAAAGATTTAAAAAATAAAAGAATGGAGTGAGTTAAATGAAAAAAAGGTTAAGAGGATTTAATAAATATATTAGTTTATTTGTAGGAGCTATGCTGTTAATCTTTCAATTTAGTGCTTTAAATATAACTAAGGCATCAGAAATAATTGGTGAGGAAGTAAGTATAAGGGTTGAAGCACCTAATAAAACTATAATAGAAGGAAAAGAAACTGGTACTACTGCATATGAAGTCTTAGAAAAAGTTTTAAAGAAAAATAATATAAGCCTTGAAGCAAAAGATAGTCAGTATGGAAAGTTTATAAAGGGCATAAGTGGAATTAATAGTGGGAAATTTGGAGGTTATGACGGGTGGCTATACTATATTAAAAATGGAACTAAGGTAGAGGCGGCTAGTGTATCTATGGATAGCTATAAATTAAATAAAGGTGACAATGTAGTAGTTTATTATGGTAATTCTGACACGCCTTATATAAACACTATAGATTTTAACAAAGAAATAATAAAAGAAAATGAATCATTTGAGATGATATTTTCTTTTAAAAATTTTGATTATACATCAAATAAGGAAGTAGTACAACCCATAAAAAATGCTAAAGTTACTATAGATGATAAAGAATATATTACAAATTCAGAAGGGGAAATAGTAGTAGAAGCTTTAAGCAAGGGTGAACATAAATATAGTGTTAGTGGATATGAAAAAGATAAACTTCCAAAGGTAATAAAAGATAGAGGTAAATTTATTATAGATAACTTAAAGAAGCCTCTTATATATTTTAATGACAATAACTCAATAGAAAAAGAAGAAATAAAAAAACCAAAGGATATAAAGTCTCAATTAGAATTAACTTTAAATTATATCAAAAATAATTCATCTAATTCATGGGCAGCGATGTCCTTAGATAAATATGGAATTAAGGCGGATGAAGGATATTTAAAAACTTGGGTAGAAGAGATAGGAAAAGAAGGTTTAACTGAGTTAAATGCTATAGATATAGAGTCAAAAATAATGGGGCTTACGGCTTTAGGATACTCCTCCTATGATTTTGCGGGGCATAACTTAGTAGAAGAGTTATATAACAGAAACCTTAGTGATTTTTATAATAATGAGGTGGCATTTGGACTACTTGCTTATAATTATTTAGGTCTTAAAGATGATTATAAGATTGGAGAAAAGGAATTAATAGAATCACTATTAAATTTAAAGCTATCTTATAAAATAGATGGTAAGAACTTAGTAGGTTGGACATGGTATGGTGATAAGATAGATCCAGATATGACAGCAGTTGTAATTAGTGCACTATCACCTTATTATAGAGGAAAAGAAGTAGATGGTATAGATAATAAGAAGTTAAAGGATTCAGTGGATGAAGCAGTAAAAACCCTATCTCTATTACAAAATGAAAACGGTGATATTTCAGGGCAATATGGTATTGCTAGTGAAACTAATTCCTTTGCTATAATAGCCCTTACTTCCTTAGGAATAAATCCTGAAGGGGAGATGTTTACCAAAGAAAAAGGGGATTTAGTATCAGCACTTTTATCTTATAGTGGAGATAATGGACAATTTAATCATGATGATAAGGCTAAAAATAATTACATTTCTACAGAGGAAGCTTTAAGAGCCCTTATTAGTCTAGATGAGTTTAGTAAGAATGGTTCATATGATTACTATAAAGGGGCTAAAGATCTTAAAAGTCTTCCGTCTTTTAAGATAAAAGAAAGTGAAGAAACTAAAGAGGATGAAAGTAAAAATAATGAAATTAAAGAGACAGAGGAAATTGTAAATGATAATTTAGCACAAGGCAATAAAAATGCAAATGAATCAAGACTCAGTGTATTACCTAAAACAGGTAGTCTTATAAGTTTTTATTCCATGATTATAGTATCTTTTGCCTTCATTGTTTCAGGAATTAAAAAAATTAAATAGAGTAGAGGCGAAGTATATGAAAAAAAAGTTAAGTATCTTAGCATTTGTAATTTTAATTAGTGTAGGGGGGATGATTTTTTCAAAATCCTTTACCAAAGAAGAACAATTAAAATTAAGTACTAAGGGTGTAGATAGCACTACAATATCTGAGGTAGAAGAGGCTAAAGATAACCCTAGCTTGGATGATGACAAAAAGATTACTGTAGAAGAAGAAAAGAATGAAGATAAAATACAAGATAATAAAGATAAAATAGAAGATAAAAAAGAGGCTGTAAATGAGAAGGACGGCGTAGAAAATAAAAAGTTACAACCTGAAACAAAGGTTTCAGAGCCTAATAAAGAATCAAAAGGTGAAAAACAAAATAGTGAGAGCAAAAACAATGAAGTAAAGGCAGAACCTGAAAGCAAAAATCAGGTAAAGCCAAAGGAACCAGAAAAAAAGCAAGAACCTAATGTAAGGATAGTTAATGATATCACTGGAGAAGAGATAGCTTCTGGATATGTAAATATTGACGGCCAGAAAGTAGAGACTGTTACTAGAAAGGTTTTAAGTGATAGTGGCATAGCCCCTCCCGTTGTAAAGTCTGGGTACTTTTCTAGCATTGCAGGACTAAAAGAAAGACATCCAGAAAAGACTAGTGGATGGTGTTATTATGTTAATGGTGTTAAGCCAGGCATAGGAGCTTCAGCCTATAATTTAAAGAGTGGTGACAAGCTAGTATGGAAGTTTCTCTTAGATGGAATTAATAATTAACTAAATTTATAAGGTAATAGATATTAGGAAATAGATTAGATAAAAGGTAAATACACATAGTTAAATAAATATACTGAAATATTTAAAAATATAAAAAAGATTGAGCTAGAATACATTATTCAAGCTCAATCTTTTTATTTTTTAAATAAGTTTTTATAATATGATCTTTAGCTTTTAACTCTAAATCATCTTCTAAAGGAGTTAATGTTATATCTTTTTTATACTTATTTTCTAAGGCGGTTAAAAGAAGTCTATCTGCAAGTTCAGGGTTTTTAGAAAGTAAAGACCCATGAAAATAAGAACAAAAGGTGTTCTTGTAGATGCAACCTTCATAGCCATCCTCACCGTTATTACCAAAGCCTTCCATGCATTTACCTAAAGGTTTTAAATCACCGATATAAGTTCTTCCAGAGTGATTCTCAAAGCCTACATAGGTTTCGTTAAAAGTTTCATTTTTTATTATAGTATTACCTATAAATCTAATATCTCCAGCTTCACTATAAATATCTAATAAAGACAGGCCCTCTAATTTAGTCCCAGAAGCTGTAGTGTAGTATTTACCAAGTAGTTGGTAGCCACCACAAATAGCTAGAAGAACATTACCATCTTCTATATACTTAGATAAAGGATCTTTTTTATATTTAATTAGGTCTTCAGACACAATGGATTGTTCATAATCCTGTCCACCACCAAAAAATACGATATCGTATTTTAGAGGATCAAATTCATCCCCTAAGGATACATTGCAGGTATTTACAATTATATCTCGCTTTGCTGCTCTATATTTTAATATATCAATGTTTCCAAGATCTCCATAAACATTTAAAAGATCAGGATATAGATGACATATATTAAGTTCCATATTATAACTCTCCTTTATTTTACCAAAGTTTTTTTACATAACCTTTTGAGTGTAAGTGTTTTCTAAAATTAATCATAGCGGTATAGGTAGTTAGTACATATACTTTATGAGACTCACACCCTATTATATTATTTAATACTTCATCATCGTTAGCACTTAATTTAAAATTATCTTGATTTAAACCGCTAATCTTTAGCCTTACTGCCATGTCATATTTACGATATCCACCAATTATAATATCTTCAATTGGAAGGCTATTTAGCTTATCAAAGCTCACATCCCAAATCCAAGAAACATCTCTTCCGTCCGCATAGTTATCATTTAACAAAAATGCTATAGACATTGAATCTTTACCTATCGATAAGGTATCTATTGCTTGGTTT
>CAYYWN010000239.1:0-4062 GCA_964474485.1 uncultured Clostridium sp.
GACAAAAAAAGTGAAACTTATTAAGAAGACTAATTTTAGTCTTCTTTTTTTTGTTAGAAGTAATAAAGTGAATAAAGTATCAATATATATATAATGTTAACATATAGTTTAGGAGGGTAGAAATTGAATAATTTTAACATATACAAGGATATATCTGAACGAACCCAAGGTGATATATATGTAGGAGTGGTAGGGCCTGTCAGAACAGGTAAATCAACATTCATTAAAAGGTTTATGGATACCATGGTAATTCCTAAAATTGAAAATGCCTATAAAAAACAAAGAGCAAAAGATGAGCTACCACAAAGTTCTTCTGGAAAGAGTATTCATACAACAGAACCTAAATTTGTCCCAAATGAGGCTATAGAGATGAGTTTAGAAGATGGAATAAAATTTAAGGTTAGAATGGTTGATTGTGTTGGGTACATTGTAAAAGGAGCACTTGGTTATAAAGAAGGTGAAGAGCCTAAGATGGTGACTACACCTTGGTATGATTATGCAATACCATTTGAAGAAGCAGCAGAAATAGGTACAAAAAAGGTTATTACTGAGCATTCTACTATAGGGCTTTTAATAACTACGGACGGAAGTATAACAGATATAACAAGAGAGGAGTATGTAGAGGCAGAAGAGAGGGTAGTAGAAGAATTAAAAAGTATGAATAGACCCTTTATAATTGTTCTTAACTCATCTAAGGAATATGCTCCAGAAACTATAGCACTAAGAAAAGAATTAGAAGATAAATATGATGTACCAGTTCAAACAGTAGATGTATTGAATATGGAAGAAAAAGATATGATGAATCTTTTTCAAAAGGTACTAAAAGAGTTCCCAATTAAAGAGATAAATATAGATATGCCTCATTGGATAGAAAAACTTGAGGGCACACACTGGCTTAAAATTAATTTTCTGAACATAATAAAAGATATGTGCAAAAATGTTTATAAGGTAAGAGATATAAAGAAAATTCTAGATGGAATAAAAGAAGAAGAATTCCTAGAAAATGCTTTAATTGACGAGATGGATATGGGGGAAGGTATAGCTAGGGTTACCATGAATCCTAAAGGTGGAGTATTTTATCAAATACTCAGTGAAATATGTAATTCTAGTATAAAGGGAGAAGATGAGCTTTTAACTGTTATAAAAGAGTTTCATTTAGCAAAGGTTGAATACGATAAAATCTCTATGGCTTTAAAAGATGTAAAAGAAACAGGCTATGGACTTGTACCTCCTCAATTAACTGAAATGAAGTTCGAAGAGCCAGAGATAGTAAAACAAGGCAATAAATATGGAGTAAAATTAAAAGCTAGCGCACCATCCTTACATTTTATTAAGGCAGATATTAAGACAGAGATATCTCCTATTATGGGATCAGAAAAAGAAAGTGAAGACCTAGTGAAATCCTTATTAGAACAATTTGAAAGTGATCCTTCAAAAATGTGGCAAAGTAATATGTTTGGTAAGTCCTTAGAAGTATTAGTAAAAGAAGGACTTCAAAATAAATTATATAAGATGCCAGAAGATGTCCAAAGCAAAATTCAAAGGACACTTCAAAAGATAATTAATGAAGGAAATGGTGGACTCATTTGTATAATATTATAAGCTTAGTATTAAGTTTAAATATTTAATTTAAATGAAAAGTGTGACGAAGTATAGGTAATACTTTTGCTGTAACTTTTAAATAATCAAATAATAGTAGAATTACAATTTATATATTAAAGTCTTATTATAATAAGACTTTAATATATTTACATAAACATAATATAAAGTTATAATAATAGGTAAGTAGGTTATTATAACCAATGAGTTAATATTGTGAAAGATACCTTTCATCTAAAATACAGGATGGTAGGTTTTATTTATTTTAGATAACATATAGTATATTCAAAGTACATATTTGAAAGGATGAATAACATGAGTAATGAAGAATTAGGAGAATTTTTATTCCCTAAAATAGAGAAGATACCGAAATATTATTTAGAGAATTATCCTAAAAGAGAAATTAAAGAAGAAGCTAAAGTAGTTAGATATGCTCCAAGTCCTACAGGATTTCAACATATAGGGGGTGTATTTGCAGCACTTATAGATGAAAGAATAGCAAGCCAAAGCGAAGGTGTTTTTATATTAAGAATAGAGGATACCGACCAAAAAAGAGAGATTAAGGGAGCTATTTATGATACTATAGAAACTATGAAGCACTTTGGAATGAATTTTAATGAGGGTGTAACAGGAGAAAGTAAAGAAATGGGTAATTATGGTCCTTATAAACAAAGTCTTAGAAAAGAAATTTATCAAACCTTTGCAAAAGACTTAGTTAAAAAGGGGCTAGCATATCCATGCTTTTGTACTCAAGAGGAATTAAATGAAGTTAGGGAAAAGCAAACTTCTATAAAGGTTACTCCGGGATATTATGGTGAGTATGCAAAATGTAGAAATTTATCTTTAAAAGATGCTAAATCTCATATTGAAAAGGGTGATAACTTTATTTTAAGATTAAAGTCTCCAGGTGACATAGAAAATAGAGTTGAATTTCACGACTTAATAAAAGGAGATATATCTTTTCCAGAAAATAATCAAGATATAGTTATAATAAAGTCAGATGGGCTTCCAACTTATCATTTTGCGCATGCTATTGATGATTATTTAATGAAGACTACCCATGTAATAAGAGGTGAAGAATGGTTATCCTCACTACCAGTACATGTTCAATTATTTGAGGTTTTGGGATTTGATGCTCCGAAGTTTGCTCATATTCCAACTATAATGAAACAAGATGGAGATGCTAAAAGAAAGTTAAGCAAAAGAAAAGATCCTGAAAGTGCCGTTTCTTATTACAAAGAACAAGGGTATCCTGTAGAATCAGTTACTGAATATCTTTTGAATATAATAAATTCTAATTTTGAACAGTGGAGAGAAGAAAATCCTGATTTAAGTTATAAAGATTTCCCAGTATCTTTAGAGAAGATGAGTAAAAGCGGAGCCTTATTTGATATAGTTAAGCTAAACGATGTAAGTAAAAATATAATAGCTAGAATGAAGGCTGATAAGGTATATGACTTATATATAGAGTGGGCAAAAGAATTTGATAAAGAAAGTTATGATCTAGCAGTTAAGTATGAAGATAAACTAAGAAAAGTGTTTAATATAGATAAAGAAGGATCAAAGCCAAGAAAAGACTTTGAAAAGTGGAGTGATGTTAAAGAAAAGATATTTTATTTCTTTGATGAATTGTTCTATCTTAAGGGCTTAGAGGATATAGAACTTCCTAGAAATATGGATTTAGAAGAAGCAAAACATATAGTGGAAGAATATATGAAGATATTTGATGTAGATGAAGATAATAACATATGGTTTGAAAATTTAAAGACACTAGCTTTAAAACTTGGTTACGCAGGAGATAGAAAAACTTTTAAGAAAGATCCAGAAGCTTACAAAGGCATGGTTTCCGACGTTGCAGGAGTTATAAGGAGTGCATTAACACATAGAACTAATACACCTGATTTGCATACTATAATTCAAATAATGGGTAAAGAAAAAGTAGAAGAAAGATTTGAAAGATTCTTAAAACTGTAAAAACATATTGACAAATTTAATTACAGATGTTAATCTTATGAAGATAGTAAGCCTTTAATTTGATTCAGAGAAATCAGTAAGGAAGTTATAGATGAATGTAACGATATTTATGTTATTGTTATGCCTTCCTTTTTAGGGAAGGCATTTTTTATTTGCTTTGTTTAAATAATAATTCATTCTAATTAAATAAATGCATCTATAATCAATAATAAAATAATAGTGATGAGAAATAAGGGCGTACAAATTTTAAAAATTATATAATGGTTCTGACATGTCAGTGATGGCCGGAATATTTAAAGTTGTTAATAACGTAATGCCTAGAGTTGCTGTATTAGTTACTCGATACACGTTTTGCGTTGACAGCGTTGCTGCTCCTAGCAAATAAATATAATTATCATTGCCGAATGAGAGATGGGTACTCTCACTGAGAGCAATCGATCGCATAATGGATTGATTGGATGGATTGATCTTATAGAAAACATCAGGCGC